>QNER01000341.1 GCA_003646175.1 Candidatus Parabeggiatoa sp. nov. 1 | reverse complement strand
CATCCGTTTAATTTTTATCCGTTTATTTCGCGTATCCGCTGTACTTAACTGTCCGTGTAAATGGGAATGCACCCCATCCTAACTGATTGATTTTTCCTTTTTGAGATTTGATGAATTTTATCCCCAGTTTGTGCCCTTGAACGGGGGACATCAATAGCACCTTTTGTCAAAATGACACTTGGGCAAAGTGTTCAACCACTCATTACCTTAAACCTCAAACCTATTACCCATTAGCTATTACCCATGACATTGATAATGGACTAACAAATCACGCAGTTGATCACGCACCGCAGCTTCACCATAATGTTGTTCTATATAATCCCTACCTTGGCGAGACAGTTTTTCCCATAACACGGAATCCATGTATAAACGACACACCGCTTCTGCAAAATGATCCGGATCATCTGCAATCAAAGCCGTTTCGTCTTCTACCAGCCCCATACCTTCGGCACCGATAGTCGTAGTGACAACCGGTAACCCCAAAGATAAAGCTTGCCCTAGTTTGCCTTTCATGCCCGCCCCATAACGTAAATAAGACACAAACACGCGCCGCTTGGCAAATTCTGGTTCAACCGATTCTACCCAGCCCTTAACGATGACATATTCATTTGCCAACGCTTTCATTTTATCCTTCATATTGCTACCAATCAGATATAAACAAACTTCAGGTATAAGAGCGTGGATTTTCGGCAACACCGTTTCAATAAAAGAATACACGGCATCTTCGTTGGGCTGATGATTATAGTTACCAATAAAAACTAAACCTTCTCGTTGCTCAAAGTTGGTTTCAGCCAGCGGTTGCAGTTGGTGAATATTAGGAATCACCGAGAACAATAAATTGGGCAATTCCTGTTGTAAATGATGGGCATCATCCTCAGTCACCGTAATAACCCTATCAGCTAACAGACAATTAGAAAGTTCTTTGCGCTTAGTGACTTGTGCCAAGGTAGCGAGTTTAGGATCGTTTTCTATCTCCGCTTGACGTTGTTCGCGGATATAGTGAATATCCACAGTGTCGTAAAAAATGACCGTGTCAGGCGACAATAAACGCACAAATGGGATATAGCGATGCCCGATTTCTACTCGACAGATAAACGCAAAATCAAACTGCCGATAAGCCATCGCATCTTGAATACCATAGCCATTATGAAACACTTCAATCCCCAAACTTTCAAGGGCATAACGGTATTTAAATTGACTGTCAAGATTATCTGGAAAAAAGGTAATCCGGTAACCCATCGAACGCCAAATTTTCAACAAAGTGTAGAGACGCAATGAACCTGAATCTTCATCATACATAGGCAACGTGGCATCAATCACCAATACGGTAGGTTGATGCTGTGGATTTAACAACTCGCCAAGATGAGCAAATAGGGCTCGCGTTGGTAGCTTATCACCCCAACGTTGATAAAAGTGATGACAGTCGTGGTTATAATCTTGATCGGTAAATGCCGGATAAGGTTGATCATGCTCATAACACAGGGCCGCTTGATAGATCGCCTCATATTGTTGATCTTTCAATTGCCAAATCAGTTCTGTCAGTTGATACATTGGTGTGTGGTAAGCACTCAGCTCGTTGATATTAAGATCAGACAGCCCCGCCATTTTAATAATCACCAACTGACTGCTTGCAGCCTCAACAGTGCGCCGATAACCGTAATAAGGGTGATTAGCCGGCGCACCGGCTGAAACAGTCCGCAAAACGCCATCGCGCACTAATGAAGCATATCCCGCCCGAATGTTGCCATCCGATTGTTTCTCCATAGGTACCAACAAGCCCGCTTTCGGGCATGCCACAAATATCTCCATTGCCTGTTCAACTATATTGGGCAGTGGCATAGCGTCTAGTTCACAACACCACAGATATTCGGCTGATTGTGTTTTGCCCCAATCAAGCATAGCTGGTAAGTCTATATGCAATTTCTGTGTATTGTCCAAAGTTGTCAATTGATGTTGCTGACAATATTGTCGAAGTGCTTGACTGAATTGCCCACACACAACCACTTGTCCACCCGAATCAGCCCGTTTCAAAGAATTACCCAACCATCCTAAAAATATACACAAGCTCAACACCGGCGTTGATTCGGTAATACCACCCAACATAAAAAGGTGAGTAGCCGGTTGCACAAACAACGAGGTAGACAAAGGCAAATCCAACCAGCTTTGTTGTACCCAATGGGGTAAGGTATGAGGTGAATGTTGTGTGGCAAGTGCCGGCAATTGTTGCTCATCAAGAATCGGTGGTTTGGGATAACACCGGACAGCAATGACGGATTGCTCGTTGGCATCCGGCGAATCAATTTCAATCTGATACGTTTTGCCGGCCGAATCAGCAATAGGTTCAAAATAGATAGGGTGAAAGCGATTATCAAATATTTCTAACCCGTCAAGGTAGAGAACACGTAACGGTGTCTTGATGTTTATGTCCCGGATAATAACGCGCAGATGACAGGTATTAATGCGTGAACGGGTAGCTAACAAAATATCAAGCCGGAAAAACTCATCCAATCGGCAATAGACAGTAAACACCAAATCCTCACCGGTATCCAGCAGAAAAGGGATTGTGCCCAACTCGTTAGCACTTTCCATCAAGTGCGGTTTTTCAGGTGTCCCAGCAAAGCTCGTAAATGTAGGATAAACATTCGACAAAGGACGTGGCTGCGGTATCTCGTTGTCATGTTGGGTGGCAACACTTAAATCCCATTTGGCACGAGCGTCGGCACTGAAAGAAACATAGTGTTCGAGATGCGAAAATACGTTTTCTACTTGTTTATCAATGTCTTGCACTAAATTGGCATAGCGACGTATTTGCGGCCAATGGGAAGCAGAAATCAGTTGAGTTAAATAAGCTAATTGCTCACGCAACTTCGGATACTCGATATGCAACTCGCCAGCTTTTTCCCGAATCCAGTTGACTAGACGTTGATAATCCTCAACACCACTCTCTGATGAAGTGGCTAAGGCATAAGCACCCGCTTGTGAGTGTCGTATTTTTTCAATTGTGGCCTGATTTAGCCCAAGGGCTATCTGCTTGCTCAGTTCGTGCAAAGTTTCTTGTAGTGATTGAGACTGCTGCTGTTCTTGTTGAGCTGCAGCCTGCAACTCAACATAGCGTTTTTCAAGTTGGGCGAACGTTTCCTGTATTTTGGCCTGTTGTTTGGCACCTTCTGATTGCAACCGCTCATGTTTTTTATTCCACTCGGATTGTAACTGAGCCGTCTGTTTGGCATAGTCTGATTGCAACAGTTGATACTTAGCAGTCCAATCCGACTGTAATTGGACATGCTCCGATTGCAACAGTTGATACTTAGCAATCCAATCCGCTTGTAACTGGGCATACTCCGATTGTAATCCCTCATACTTGGTTGTCCAATCGGATTGTGACTCGGTATGCTCCGATTGCAATCGCTCATACTTGGTTGTCCAATCCGACTGCAGTTGGGCAGTTTGTTTGGCATACTCCGATTGCAATTGTTCATGTTGTTGTTGTAATTGTTGGTTATGAGCTTGATATTGGCTCAACTGACTCTGCAACTGTTCCAACGTCTGAGCATTTTGGATAAGTTGTAATTGCTGGGCTTGTTTTTCCAGCGTCGTGTCTTGCACAATGCCGCGTCGCTCTTGACTCACACGCCAATACTCGGCCAAGAATTTCAATTTTTCTGGTTCCGGCAACGGCATCAAATGTTTTTTCAGAAACTGACTGTAGGCTCCCCGCCAGTGCTGTTGAGCCATCCTTTGCGTAATCTGGCCGCTCCCCCAGACAGCATACTCAGTCGTTATGCGATTGAGATGATAAAAAGCAGTCTGCGTGGATAAGCGCAGCAAAACATCCCAATCTTCAAATACATCAAAAGACTCGTCAAAGCCGCCGACTTCTAACCATAAGGCACGGTCAATCAATAGATTAATCAACGGAATATAGTTTTCATAGCGTAAACGCTCAGCATCATAAGGATCATTAAATTGGCCTATCGCCTGTTCCTGAAGGATGACTTTATCGCCCAACATATCTCTTTTGAGCAAACGACACCCGGAATAAGCCACTTTGGCATCAAAATGCAGCATGGCTTTTTCTAAGCGTTGCAGATGTTCAGGCAGAAAGCGGTCATCATCATCCAAAAAACCGATGATCTCACAATGAGTTGCTTCTACTCCCTGATTGCCAGCCCGCGCCCGTCCAAGATTCGTGGCATTATTAATCAAGTGGATATTTAGATTGGAAAAACCGTTCACCACGTCATTAATAGCAACACCAGCATCATTAACCACAATAACTTCGTCGGGCAATCTTTTTTGCTCAGCCAAACTTTGTAAACAGCGAGTGAGCAAATGAGGCCGATCTTTGGTGCGGACAATAATCGCAATGTGGAGGGCGGTTGGGACAGTTCTATGGCGACGGATTTTTGAAGTGGGTAAATTGCGCTGCATATTAATCATTTCCTTAGATTTAATGCCTTCTCAAATTTAGCGAGAAGGTGGGCAATAAAAGGACCTTGCTCGGTGGGCAAAAAATTCATAATACCTGAAAATTTATGGTTCAGTACTTAATAGAAATAAATCGTCATGGCTAAACTTCACGTAACGGATGCTATCCCTTCTTAGGGATAGTATCCGTTAATTTTGACTTGTGAAATTAATTATCTAAACATATATATATTATGGGTATTTAATAATTAAGGTAATAATGCCACACCCGTCAGTCCCGTAGTTTCCGGTAAGCCACACATAATATTCATATTTTGAATGGCTTGCCCGGCTGCGCCTTTGACCAAATTATCAATCACTGACAATATCACCACGACATTGCCGTCTTGAGGACGATGCACCGCCAATTGGCACATATTGACTCCCCGCACATTGCGTGTTTCGGGGTGCGATTTGGGCGGCAAGACATCAACAAACGGTTCATCTTGATAACGTTGCATAAATAAGGCTTGTATATCTTCAGTGGCATCGCGCAATAGAGTGGCGTACAAAGTCGCCTCAATACCACGTATCATCGGTACCAAATGGGGGACAAAAGTCAAACCCACCGGCTTTTCTGTGTATGTATTTAAACTTTGACAAATTTCTGGCCAATGACGATGTCCTGATACATTGTATGCTTTGAAACTTTCCCCCGCTTCACCCATCAAGGTTGGCACACTGGCTTTACGACCAGCCCCGCTGACACCTGATTTAGCATCCGCTATTAAATGCTGTGGATCAATCAGTTTGGTTTCCAATAATGGTAAAAATCCCAATTGCACAGCCGTTGGATAGCAACCGGGATTGGCAACTAGACGCGCTTTAGCAATTTTCGCTCGATTCCATTCGGGCAATCCATACACCGCTTCATCAAGTAACTCAGGACAGGCGTGTGTCATACCATACCACTGTTCCCAAACCTCAGTGTCTTTAAGACGAAAATCGGCTGCTAAATCAATGACCTTTACCCCGGCCTCAAGCAACTTACGTGCGCTTTGCATGGCTGTGCCGTTGGGTGTCGCAAAAAACACGACATCGCAATGAGCGAAATTTTCTGACGCGGGATCTGTAAAAGCTAAATCTAAGTGCCCCCGCAAATTCGGGAACATAAGAGTTATTGGTGTGCCGGCTTGCGCTCGGGACGTGACTGTTTGCACTTGTACCTGTGGATGCTGTACCAATAAACGTAACAATTCAACTCCGGTGTAACCCGTACCGCCTACGATGCCTACTTTAATCATGGTTAAACTATCCTTTTTTTGTAACTACTGAGCACCGAAGTGTGCTTATTATTATAGCCTGTGCTTTGAAAAGGTGCAGGTGTTTATGATTTAATTTCTGGGCGCATTAAAATGGGTTCCCAAGGCGCAACCCTGGGCTTTAATAAAGCGCCCTTTCAGGGCTGAGTAGTTACCTTTTTTTTAGGGTGATGAACAACAAGATGTTGAATGATTGGGAATTGGGAATTAAAGTTATAAATAACAACAATAAGTTAATTAGTCATTCCTCATCCTTTAATGTAATAATGAAGCATTCCTAATTCCTATTTTGCCATTTCAACATTATCTTGACCATTACTATTTTTTTATTTGATACGAAACACGGGATACCCTTCAAAAGTCGTTGACAGTTAAAAGGGTAATAAACAGAAGGTAATGGCTAATCCCTGCAAACCAATAGAGGTGTTCAAACTGTGGAAATTGGGAACTATACACACAGAGGGCACAGAGTTAACACAGAGGTGCACAGAGAAAAGCTGCGTTTTTTTAATTAATTCAAATAATTATTGAATGATTTTGGTTGATTAAAGTTAAATTTGTTCCTTTGCTGAGTATATGCAAAAATTTTTGCTAAAAACGTTTGCGTAGATTGTTCATTAAGAGTTGCCGGCTAAAAAAATCCCTTTAGGCTCGGCTCGGAACGCTCTTGATTTTGGTGCCCCAAAATGTGCTAAGAAATGTCCGTTTTCTGTTAAGCAGCCCATTAATATAAGTAAGTTATTGATTTTTAAGATTTGCATAACGAAGTAGGGATGATTTGGATAATGGGTTTCAGGGATAAATCATATCAAGTAATGAATTGAGTTAAAGAAAAAATCTGTCGGAGCAAAGATGATGTTGAAATCGCGAATGGCTAATAGTAGATGCTGACTTAGGCGTTATTTAAAAAATAGTTTTAAATCAAAAAATTAGGCACCCTTCATTTCTCCCGAAAAGGGCTTGCGCGGGGGATTGCCCCAACATTTTTGAAGGGTGCCAAAAATGACTCTATAAATTGGGCGTGAACTATTTAGATTATTCGGTAATCCAGAACAGCTATTGAGTTCAACATCAATCTTTTTTGTTGCTGTCAATTTTTCAGTGATTTATAATTAATAATTAAAAAAATCGGTAGTCCCCAAAAAGTAGTAATATTCGATGTTCAAGTTTTTTTACCACCCATTAGAACTACAAGGATTGTTTGCTTATGAAAGGATAATAATTAAAGGATAATAATTCTAATCAAAGATTTTTCGACTGTTCGCGTTCTCTGCCAAGTGAAAATCCAAAAGTTTTTCATCAAAAAATCGGATTTCTCAAAAAATTTGACGGATTTCAAGTACGCTCAGTATGTCAATCCGCCAGAGAGTGATGAATCGAATCTAAATGTAAACGTTCCCCAGGTTTCCTTAAGGCTATTCACGTTTTCAGGCCAAAGTTTTTCTAGCAAACTTTTGCCTGAAAACCCCTTTGGGGTTGATATTTTTAAAAATCCAAGGTTTCCTTAAGGCTATTTACTTAAGAAAACCTGGGGCAACCCCGTAGGGGTTTTCAGGCAAAAATTTTTGCGCGCAAAAATTTTTGCCTGAAAATGTGAATAGCCCCAGGTAAAACCTGGGGAACGTTTAAGAGTTCTCTATATTATTGTTTTTAAATAATTGGCTAGGCATGAAAGCGGCGACAGCAATTGCGTCAAGGGTTACGTGGATGATCAAAGTAACATTACGATACACAAGTGTTGTGGCTTTCGTTCCTAGCCTTACTTTTCATTGATTGGGTATTCGCTATTCACTATTGGCAAATATTGCGATAAAATCAATCACCGAAATACCAAGTTCATTAGATGATTTGCGGTTACTATCAGCATTTATCTCTGAATATCTGATTATTCACATTTTGCCCAAAGGCAACGGCTAACGAAATCCGCTTGAAATGGAAAGAGTTACAACAAAAGGAGTAACGAGAGTATGTGGGGAAACCGTAAAAGAAAAGTCACCCGAATCGACTCATTAATCGGCCAACAAACTCAAATTAAAGGTGATCTGGTTTTCAGTGGAGGCTTGCATAT
>QNER01000340.1 GCA_003646175.1 Candidatus Parabeggiatoa sp. nov. 1 | reverse complement strand
TAAGGAACGTGAACAAAGGATTGCCCCTACTTTCGCAAAAGTGATACTATCGCCAAAAAAGCGATAGCATCACAAGGGTAATTCGCAAAAGTGATACTATCGCCAAAAAAGCGATAGCATCACGAAATCAATTTAAAATCAGCGAAATTAATATAGCCAGGGGCAACGCCCCTGGAACTTAATTCCAGATTCGTGCAAGTTAACCTTGCACTCCAGCCAGGGGCAACGCCCTTGGCTGTTCTAATATAACTATACTATATATAACGCGCGCGCGCGCGCGTAAAGGCAAGAATTATGCCAATGTTGTTGATTGCCCTCGTTTCGACGCGTTGGCTTCGTGGAATGCCTTTGCTATAGCGTCACAGTCTGCCTGCCCACAAACACCGGACGCTTTTGCGGATTTCAATGGGATCCTACAACGGTGCGTGGGATCCAGAAAAAATAATTAAGTTGTATTTAATTCAACCAGTAAATGCTATATATTTATAAATGTTCTATTAAAATGTATGTGTTTAAAAAAGATCATTGAAGATCTTAGAAAGAGATCACTAGGGATCTCTGACAGAGATCATCAGTGATCTCAGAGAAGCTACTCATGTTATCTTGTTATATTAATAAAATCAATTATTTAAATATCTGACAATGATTAGGAATATCATTGTCGCAACCAAGAAATGGCTGCAGAAATTAACGTCGTTAATTATTAACTCATGTTACGCACAACGCTAGCTCGAGAGTCAATCGGGGCAACCATAAAGGATTGCCTATACATTTAGTGATCTATTGTAGGAGCCATCTCTCGCGGTTGCCCCTTTCATTTAACGGCCAGCAACAATCTCAAATCGCGAACAGCAAACAACGGCCTTCACATTTCATTTTTAACGGCCATGAACAATCTCAAATCGCGAACAGCAAACAACGGCCTTCACATTTCATTTTTAACGGCCATGAACAATCTCAAATCGCGAACAGCAAACAACGGCCTTCGCATTTCATTTTAACGGCCAGCAACAATCTCAAATCGCGAACAGCAAACAACGGCCTTCGCATTTCATTTAAAAACTCTTATGACGCACAACGCTTCAAAATTAGTGAGATATTGTAGGGGCAATTCGTAGCGAAAGCCCTTTCACCAAACATCATCATGGTATGGAACTTTCCGTTTATTGCACAAACTGTGACAAGTCGAAGCAATGTGCGTAACATCAGTTATCTTGGGAATTGGGTTCGCGGCTAACGTTTTTTGTGCACAAACAAATTTAGCCGCTAATTGGGGATTGGGAATTAACCATAAGATTTACAGCGAAGCTCGAAATGACACAACTCCTCAGAATATCACCCACATTGCACCACTACTTGTCATTAAAAGTTCATTAGCATATTAGTATATTTTAACTTGAACATCGAGTTATAAGTAAGTACAACGAATTGGCGAAAAAAACGAATGGGGGATGGTAGTTCAACGCAGGTGCTTTGATATTGTTGGTTTAAAATTCGGGAATGAAGTCAATTCGTTGTACTCAACTAAACTGATAGGTGGTAAGGGTATTAGGGTTTATCTGTGGCTTTAACAAAATCTTTGTATAGTATTAAAAAGGAGTTCAAACTTTAGTTTGGTAAGCCCAAGATAAATCTTGGACTCCAGCCAAGTTCACAGGACTAGACAGTTTTTCTTATTCATGTAATTATGCAATTTCCTTATTTCAATCAGAGGAGCAACTCCATTGCCATCAGCGTTGATACCGTGGTGGTCGGGGCGTATAAGGACGACGACGATGGGAGTGCTTCCGGCTCAGCCCACGTCTTTGTCAAACCGGGCAGCGGCTGGGCAAGTTTGTTGACCGAGACTGCCAAACTGACCGCCAGCGATGGGGCGAAGGGTGACTGGTTTGGCAAATCCGTTGCCATCAGCGATGATACCGTGGTGGTCGGGGCGTATCAGAACGACGACCATGGGAGCGCTTCCGGCTCGGCCTACGTATTGGTGGGTGACTCTGGGGACATCGATTGTGACGGTGTACCTGACGACATTGATAATTGCCCAACCGTTGCAAATCCGGACCAAACTGACACCGATGATGATGGTGTTGGTGATGCTTGTGACAACTGCAGATTTATCGCAAATCCGGACCAAACTGACACCGATGATGATGATGTTGGTGATGCTTGTGACAATTGCAAATTTGTCGCAAATCTGGACCAAACTGACACCGATGATGATGGTGTTGGTGATGTCTGTGACAACTGCCCCACCAAATCAAATCCAGATCAAGAAGATACCAATAAAAATGGTATTGGTGATGTCTGTGATACGGATGGCTGCAAACATGCCGTTTATTCACTGAAGGGAAGAATCTTAACCCTTCCGGTTATTGAGCAGCCGGTGATTGGCGAATTGAAGAAGCAACCCACCGGAGAGGTTGAAATGTGGCGGGGTGCTTTGAGACTGAAGTATAAAACCACTGACCGTTTTCTACTTCTCTCTAAACAATTTTCTCCGATAACCGATGGCAGCAGTTCGACTTGCCCCGCCACCTATTCTCTTGACACCGGTATTTTGTCTATTCCTTATATAGATGTGCCTACCACTGTCACCATAGGTAAGACCAAATTTGAGAGTGAGAGCAAAATAGAAGTCTTTAAAGCGACAATGAAATGGGAGCCGCAAGAGAAGATGTTTCTGGTTCAAGAACTCGAAAAACAACCCTAAGTGATAGGGCAAGACATTTATTTCAAACCCGCTACTGGCGGGGTGTTTTTTTTGGTGCCTGTGCCTGTTTGCAACCGGTGCCCGAACGTTTATCCTGAGTACAACGGATAAGCGGAGTACAACGGATAAGGCTTTTTTTCTCGTTCTCACGCATTCTGGACACGCCATCGTCACGTCAGACTTATCACCGCCGGCTGGGTTTGAGCATTAGTTGAAATGGTATCCCTTCCCACCCACAACTGGACGGGAACCAACAAGATTTAAGCCCCAAAGCTGTAAGCTAAGGGGCTTTTTTTTCTGGTAAAATTAATAACCCAACAATAACTACAAGGATTGGGTTAAAGTCACGGATACACTAACGTTCGGTGCTGGACGGGATTGCAAATCCCGTCAGGCTATCTAAAAATTTATCATAAAATTTAACTTAATGGCATTGAAGGGGGGGTAATTCGTTTATCCCCGTAATTCGTTGTACTTAACTGTGAAAATGGGAACGCGCAGTGCCATTAGGTGGGCAACAAAAAGACGTTGCCCACCCTACATTAGCTGAAGCATAAATTTTGAGGTATTTTAAAAGAATCATGTAGGCCACCCAAGTCTTTTATTGCCCACCATCTTCGGGAAAAATACCAAAAATTCATAATACCTGAAAATTTATGGTTCAGTTGCCACGGGCGTAGATAATACGCACCTTCGGTGCTAAGTTTTAAAGCACCGAAGGTGCGAAATTAATATAGCCAGTGTAACTACCTGGAACTTAATTCCTTAATTCAGAATTCGTGCAAGTTAACCTTGCACTCCAGTCATGCTTCTTATCAATCCTTTCTTATAAACAATCTTTGTAGTTATTGATTCGTTTATCCCCGTAATTCGTTGTACTTAACTGTAAAAATGGGAACGCGCAGGTAGTTTGTACGTCTGTCGCGTCTAAGTTGTGGAAATATTTATAAAAGTTACATGTTAAAGCGGATACTATCCCATCGAGGTATAGCATCCGTAAAATGACTCGCTTGACTTTGTCTAATCCCATCTGGTAGTCGTTCCAGTTGTTCGGCCGTCCAAGTCGGCTGATTTCCCCTTAACAGTAGGATATCTACCCGAAGGGGCATGCTCATCACCCGTAATTCGGGTGAAACGGAAATATCAACTGGGGACAGGTCCCATTCAAGGGCCTCCGCAAATGATAAATACCCTGATGTTTGAATGGATGATTGTCTGTCAGGGTTGTTGTCTTCAAAGGCCATGTTTTTTTCGTTGTTGATGGTTGGGGCATTGGTTCAAATCAAACTGGTTATCGTTCCCACGCAGGCGCGCTCATCGTTATATAGTTTAAAGCCCCTTCGGTGCGAAATTAATATAGCCAGGGGCAACGCCCCTGGAACAAACAAAACCCTTATTTTCTTATTTTCGGACAACTCTATTAAGTACAAAAATCAAGTACAATATTCAAGTCTGTTTGACTTGACATTTTGGACAAAATAGACGAAACGCACTTGGCACAGGTGAAAATGTTCGGCATCGAAACAACGCCTAAATATCTTCAATCTAGTGCAGGATCGCTCCAATCTTCGGACCATCCAGCCAACAGCTGTAGCAAAAAAGTTTTTCTAGAAAAAACTTTGGCGTGAAAAGCTGTTGGCTGAAGTGGTCTGGAAACTGGAGTGAAAAACGGTGGGCTGCTAAGCATTAAGATTCAAAACAATGTTTGAGAGAGTTCTGACAGCGATCCCACCCTACGAAACATTGTTCATGGCAATAGATAACCCTATTTATCGAATTGATAGCTCTTTATCAACAGCATACCTTCACCCCTTATACAATAACCCAAAAAATCAGTTTATTTCGCCAATCCGTTGTACTCTATAATTTTTTAGACAAGTACCGCCTTAAATGCCAGCGCGATATTTCACAAGCCGTAACGGATAGCATCCCTTCGAGGGATACTATCCGTTGCGCTATTGATGGATCAAACCGGCACAAGCGGTACCCAATTTACACCCCATTTTGGGGGTCAGTCGTTATTCACCAAAATAATTATAGCTGGGTTTGGGTGGTTATACTGAGCTCCTTTGAAAAGGGTGAAAAGGAAATCGGGCACTAAGCCACATCCGCCTAAAAAATCAATCCGTAAAATCCGGAAAGAAGCTGTACTTTCAGTATATTTATTTGCTCAGTCTTGTCGTCCCTCCTGAATGTTGATGTCGTTATTGCGTTTCCCTCCCCTTCAAGGTTTTGTGCAAGGTTCGCCTTGCACTCCTGATACCCATTTACCATACCCGATTAAAATATCAAGTTAAATTGTGCAAACGGGCCATGTAGTACATCATATCTATTAAATTCAAGGGCAAGTCCGTCAGTTGAAGCCTCACTGTCCTCAGCCTGACCGGCTCCCATATAAACACCTTTCGCTCGATATCCAAGATTGACGGCATAACCAAATCCTTTGAATGTCTTGAACCTTTGTTGCCAAATATAACCGAGTTCTGCCATGCCATCTACAGCAAATGCCATTGGCGTATCTATCTCTAACCCCCCCGTTGACGCTTTTGCCCGGTTCTCAATCTCCTCAGAAATATCCAACCAGACTAAACCTAGGCCAATATTACCGGCGAAATACCAGTTGTTGTAATTGGTTTCATAGCGTTTTGAGTAAGCTAAGATGTCATAACCAATTAATAGACTAGCCTTTTGTATACCAAATTCCGGATCAAAGTCGGCAAAAACAATGCTTTTCGACTGATTGCTAAATCCGATAGCACTTGGCATCGTATATTTTTCGTACTGGGCTCCATAGTACAAGCCTTTCTCACGAGTTATCAACGCTGCGTATCTGTCATATTTTGACTGAAACGGCAACTCTTCCGGGCTTGTCAAAGTATCATATTTTTTGACGGTTGCGATGCCATTAATCCGGCTTTTTTCAAGCACCAGCCTCAATGAAGCTGATTTAGACAGAAGTCCGTAAAAATCCGCCGCGAAATAGTTATAAACATCAGAGGCGGATTCGTCACCGATTTCTTCCACGACCTTTTCGGCCTTATGTTTAAGATAAGCGAGAGTGAGTTGAGTGTCTCCTATTCTCCCTTCAAACTGGGCAGTCCAAAATAACGAATCAGAGATGTCATAATCCACATCCAAAACAGTGATGTCATTTTTCTTGACTTGTGAATTGGCTATCCATGAGACTTTACTGATCCCGCCTCCAACTAAAAAAGAACCCCATTTTTCTTGGCATAGACTTTCAGAGAGATGTCCTGGTTTGGCATATTCAATGTTGCCCAAATCGGCCTCTGAAATACTGAAATAAACTTTTTGGTTGTGAGATGATGAATTAATGGAACTGATTATGACATTTCCATTTTCATAATGAATATCCGGTTCCCATCCAATATTCCGGTCCTCTGAGTTGAATATCCACCCTTTGCGGAATTGATCTTCGCCAGACAAACCGACATAGAACAACCCCTTACAATACTCATTGACATATTTGTAAACGATGCCATGAATAACATTTTCAGGCGTCAGATAAACTCCCAAAATATCTTTTCTGTCGCCGCGCCGGCTCAACGCAAAATAGGGCACAATCGACTGTTGGTTTAAATTGCCGAGGACGATTTCGTCGTTGGTGCTAACGGCGATAACTGAAATCTCACCATCAGGGTTATTCCGTAACACACCGGTTGTCAATTCGATCTGCTCAGATAGCGGGTTTGCGCGTGTTTCTCCATTACTCATCACTGTCACGATGGATGATGAAGTCAACAGAATAAGATGATTATTTATCGAAATAATCTTAAACAAGACCTTATCCTCGTTGTACCCCGAAAATGAGAAGTTGGTTTTTTGCCCTTTATCGTTTATCAGGAATACCTTAGGCTCCGGGCAAGATTTACCACTACATTCCCGACGATACTTAATTAGCGCCGACGCAAATCCCCTATATCTGCCTGAGGCAATAACTGAGACACTGTCTTTGGAACCAAACTGCTTTAGAATGTCACCATTCTGGTTTTTTATGACCGGCCAACATTTCTTTCCGTTGTCGGAGCATCTTTCTGTGAGCATGACATTTGGAATTCCCAAGCGACTAAAATAATCTTCGGTGCTTCTGGAGCCTTCATGCACCGGTGAAAAAGCATACTCTTCCCCCAAAGCCAAGCCGGGAAACATAAAAAATCCCAAGCTAATAATAAGAATCTTTCTCCTCACAGTTTCCTCCGTCATGTTAATTTAGCAATGTTTTAGGCAAAAGTTTTGGGGCCCCAAACACATTTCCCATACCGCATAGGGTGGCAAAATAATTGACTCTACGCCATTGCTTGAATGTGACATTGTCAGCTTAAGTGTAGGGCAAAACCTTCAAGGTTTTCAAAACCTTGAAGGTTTATAACTGGGCCAAACCTTCAAGGTTTGGCAAAACCTTCAAGGTTTTGAAAACCTTGAAGGTTTCTAGCAACCATTTTGCGAATAACGAACGGTGAGTAAACATCATGTAAAAATAACCAATTATGTCTTATGCTCTGATAAAAAATTTGGTTGACATTAAACCACAACATATTCAGCACTTATTACATAACGTGCTGAAATATAAAGGTACATTTTCACATAATCAATTGTCTATTCGCTATTAGCGAAGGCATTGTATAAGTACTGAAGCACAAATTTTCAGGTATTTTGTGCCCACCAACGTTGTTGCCCACCATTTAAGCTTATACTCCATTTTTTTATAAATATACGGAACGTATTTGAAAAAAGTGAAAATAAAATAAGAAAGTTTTGTTCACAAAGCCCGCGTACTGACTTAAACCCTAAAATCCGTTTATTCCGTAAATCCGTTGTACTATCGCTCGTTATTGGAGTTTTTGCGCCCTTCAGTGCCATTTTATTAGAGCCAGGGGCAACACAACCCAAAGCAAAATGCTCATATTCTCTATAATAACGAGCCCAATTAACCAACTTTCAGGTTTTACTCCATTTTTTTTAGATCGTCCTGTGTCCAAACGGATACTATCCCTAAGAAGGGATAGCATCCGTAACATCACTACATGTTTAGGACTACCTTTTTTTATAGGCGATTAATTTTTACCATCGCCC
>QNER01000339.1 GCA_003646175.1 Candidatus Parabeggiatoa sp. nov. 1 | reverse complement strand
GTCTGCGCCAAAAAAGTGGCGACGTTCTATCTCAGTTTGTTCGGTGGGGCCAACTTGGCAGTAAGTACAATAATAAGAACAGGCTTTTGGCGGAATATTGTTAATACCAAGACTGCGCCCGAGTCGTCTTGAAGGAATGGGGCCGAAAATTTCCATAATGTTTCCTTAAGGGGAAATGGGATCGCTCCAAGGGGAAAGGAATAAAGCCAAAAACCTTTCTCCTCGCCTGTAGGGTGGGCAACGGGTTTTTGTGGCCCACCATTCGTATCGTAAATCAGCCAAACACCTTTTTCCTCGCCTGTAGGGTGGGCAACGGGTTTTTGTTGCCCACCATTCGTATCGTAAATCAGCCAAAAACCTTTTTCCTCGCCTGTAGGGTGGGCAACGGGTTTTTGTTGCCCACCATTCGTATCGTAAATCTCTGTGCGCAGGCGCGTTCATCGTTATAGCCATCCAGAAAAGTTTTGTCCTTGACAAAAACCTTCAAGGTTTGCCAAACCTTGAAGGTTTCGTACCGAATTTTTCTGGGCAATTATATACACAAGTGACTTTGATGCTTGGCTTAATGTATTCTTTTCTTCCAATAATATGGTTCTCTATGAATATGAGCTATCGCAACAATGAGTATTTCATTGTCAAGCAGTTGATAGATAATCCCATAAGGAAACCGCTTAATACGACACCGTCTCGTATTTTTGGAACATAAATGCCAAGCGTTTGGAAATAGCTTGATGCGTTCTATCGCTTCAAGTAAGTACTTCCGTTAAGAACTCATCACCCAGTCCCGCCGATTGGTAGTTATAAAACGCTATAGCTTCATCAAGTTCAAGATCGGCTATTTCTAAGAAATTAATGTTCATGGCGTTGGTATTTGGAAATGACTTTGTTCCAGTGGAATTGATTTCATTTGCCCAGCACGGTATGCCTCAAGCCGATTTTCAGCCTCGATACTCCAGAGAGCGTCTATCTCTCTATCAGGACGAACTAAACTGGCTAATATTTCATCAACCAAATTAATTTTCTCTATTGGTGGAAGCATTAAGACTTCTTTAAATACTTGCTTATGAGTTTCAAGCATGACAACAACCTCTTATCTCAATATAACATCCAACACTGACGTTTTTCCCCCTATTACAAACCTGCTATGGCTTAAACAAAGGCAAACTGGTTTGATAAAATCACGCGATGCTCAAAGGATACGGGCTGCGATATCCACCCTACTATAAAATATCATGAGCATCGCGTAAATTATTCAAAAATACTTTGAATAGGCAAGCGAATATCTCCACATTGTCCACTTGCCATAAGCACTTCGCATGGCAGTTTCCCAATCCTGCTCACTGAAACAATTCACATTCTTCAACCAAATTAGTTCGTTTTTGTTGTCGGTAACTGTGCAATCGCCATTGTCTGTGTAACGATATGCGCTGGCGCGTGGGAACGAGAAAAAAACGCGCAATTCGTGTAATCCGTCAACTCCGCGTTCTAAAGTGGGGAGAATACTTAGCAGCTAATAGTATCGCTTCCGTCATACTCACCTCACTAGCAATGCCTTTGCCAGCGATATCGAAAGCCGTGCCATGATCCACCGATGTCCTTAAAAACGGTAGCCCGTTAGTGATAGAAATCGTTCTGTCAAAATCCACCGTTTTTGTCGCAATATGACCTTGATCGTGGTAAAGCGATAAAACCGCATTATATTGTCCCTGTAAAGCTTGGTGAAATACCGAATCGGCCCCAATAGGCCCGACAACATTATAGCCTCGCGCTTGTGCTTCTTTCACGGCCGGCTCAACATGCTTGACTTCTTCATCGCCAAATAGTCCATGCTCACCACTATGCGGATTGAGGCCGGCAACCGCCATGGTGCCTTCTGTCACCCCTAATTTTTTCATGGCCTCGGTGCAGCGCATGATATATTCCAATACGCGCTCCTTTGTGACAAGATCACAAGCTTGCCGCAGCGAAACATGACGCGACAGGAAAAAAACTCTCATCCCCCTCACTTCAAACATGGTTAGCGGATCCGTTGTCTGGCTAAGTTCCTCTAACATCTCCGTATGACCAATATGTTTAATTTTAGCAGCCCGAAGGGATTCTTTATTAATAGGCGTAGTGGCAAGGCTCTCAACTTCTCCCGCCATCGCCAATTTGACCGCCTTTTCGATATAGTCATAAGCCGCTTGTCCACACATTGCTTGCACAGTACCCTTATGCAGCTTTGACGTATCCATATTTTGCAGATCAATTAAATCAATCGTGCCCAATTGATATTTTCCTTCTTGTGGTTTTTCAATAACATGAATATCCGCTGTCTGGTAACAAATTGTTAATGCGTTGACAATAACATTTTTGTCTCCAATCACCAAAGGTTGACAGACTTCATACACTTTGGAGTCAGATAACGATTTAACCACAATTTCCGGCCCTATGCCCGCCGGATCACCTAGCGTAATAGCAATAATGGGTTTTGCCATCTTTCTGAGTCTCTATTATTCTAAGCCATAACGGATAGCATCCCTTCGAGGGATGCTATCCGTCTCTTAAGTAAGCCATAACGGATAACATCCCTTCAAGGGATGCTATCCGTAAAGTTATTTATACAAACTTTCCCCTTTATCCTTGGAGCGATCCCCTTTCCCCTTCCCCTTTCACACCTCAGCTGGATAGCCAATTTCAGTTAATAAAGCGGTTATCTGTGCCCAAGTGACGGGTGGTTCATTCCAGTCAATGGTAACCATTTTGCTTTCTTTATCGGCCTTAACAAAATTGATGCCTTCTAATTCGCCTACTTCCCGCTCAATGGTGCTGGTGCAATGCCCACAACTGATCTTAGGCACTTTCACAGTTTTGCTTGCCATTTGGTTTAACTCCTTTTATTTAAAGTGATTGAAAAATTGCTACTATACACCATTTTAGTTGTTTCGTTTATTACAAAAAAAATACCACGAATTGGGAAATAAGCGAATTACCGTTTAGATTAAACTGAACCGGCACCGTGCGTAGAGCTTGGGCCAAAAACGACGGCTAAGTTTTTTGACTATTAAAATAGGTTGGATTAATTAAAAAAGGCAATTTATTCGCGAATAACAAATATTTTATGGCCTGTAAGGTGGGGTGTTAAATTTGAACTGATTTTGCTCCTAATTTTTCACCCTATTTTTCTGTATGATAAAGGATTGACAAGATTAAAGGATTTTCAGGATAAATCTTAATCTTAATAATTTTATGGTTTATCCTGAAAATCCTGATTCAGACAAGAAAAGAGTGAAATTTTTTGACTCCAATTGCATCAAATTGAACACCCCACCTATTACCCAATATTTGCCCCAGTTGGAGCGATGCCGTGTGTCAAAGCTCCCATTACCTATTACTGATAATCTTAAAATGCCTCTATCACAGACGTTATCAAAGTACCGAGCCAATATCCAAAAAGCCAACAGCTATATCAAGTTAGCTTACATTCAGGATAGTCACGGGCACTACATTTACTCAACCGAGGCACAACATTTCATCACAGATGTTGCCTTTCTTAAAATGTTTATGGCGTGGGAATCCTTTTTAGAAGCCAGTTTTACCAAATATCTGCTTGGTCAACTCTCAGCTACCGGCAACGTAATCCATCGCTATGTATTTCCAAAAAATTATAATCATGCTCATAGTATTTTAATAAATGTTGATTGGGACAATCCAGAAATGGTACGCCAGATGGCAAAACTGTATTTTGAAGACGGTGAACCTTTTGAAACTTATATCAAAGCTGTCAATAGCGATCTTTTGGATTTGAGAACCATTCGCAACGCTGCTCTCTACTTATCAAGTAGTAACAGTTGCCAACTTGATGCTTTAGCGACCAGACTACTTAAAACCAGTTGTTCAAATATCAATGTCTCTCAATTGATTCTGTCAATTGATCCGAATTCTTCGATTAACCAAACTATTTTAGACGCTTACCAGTTGCGTTTAGATATTGCTGCTAAGGGTATTGCAAGTGCGTAATCTTGCTACTTTTACCACCCAGCAATAACGATAAGGATTAGTTATAACAGGCACTGTGTTCGTTAAATAGAAATCCTATAAAATCAATTGGTTACAAAAACGCATAAGTTTAATAATCCTTGTTAGACGCTCAATCTTTCTTATAACACCCATTTTGAATTAAAACCCTGACGGTACGGATGCTATCCCTTCTTAGGGATAGTATCCGTTTTCCGTGTACGAAACCTTCAAGGTTTGCCAAACCTTGAAGGTTTTTGTCAAACTTTGAAGGTTTTTGTCAAACCTTGAAGGTTTTTGGCAAACCTTGAAGGTTTTTGTCAAACCTTGAAGGTTTTTGTCAAGTCCAGTACAACTTCTTTCTGGATTGTTCGGATTGATTTAACAAGTGATTTGGGTTTATCCGTTCAATCCTTCAATGCGCTGTACTCAATTTGTTTACTCCAGAAAAATTTGGGGGGATATTTTGAGTTTGATAGTGAGCGTTATTGGCTAGTGCAGAATCGCTTCAATTCCCATACCACCTCTTAGCCCCTTCGGTGCGTATTATTATAGCCAGTGTAACTACCCTGGACTACTAGACAACAGGCCCTGTGATTATTAGATAATTGTCTCCGTATTTTCTATTGTCTTAAGGAAACCAAGATAGTTTGCGAAAATAGCAAGCCGGGTTGGATGAGTCGGCTTAAAAACCTTTTCCACAATCTTTATGGCTTGCTCATATAACAGCAGAGCTTGAACATAATCGCCTCGTGCTTCGTATAACGCTGCTAGATTATTGAGGTTAGTTGCCACATCTGGATGTTCTTTGCCCAAGACTTTCTCAAGAATGGCCAAAGAGCGTTCATATAACAGCTGGGCTTGGGCGTAATCGCCTTCTGCTCTATACAACTCTGCGAGATTGTTGAGACTGATTGCCACATCTGGGTGTTCCTTGCCCAAAAGTTTCTCACTAATGGTCAAGGCTTCTTCATACAAACGCCGGGCTTTGGCATAATGATCTGGCGTACCATACAAGCCAGCGATATTATGGATACTGGTTGCCAGACAGGGGTATTCCATACCATAAGCTTTCTCCAAAATCGCCAAAGATCGCTCACACAACAACTGGGCAGTGATATAATCACCTTGCACTCTATACAACTCTGCGAGATTGTTCAGGCTTTGTGCCACCTCTGGGTGTTCCTTGCCCAAGACTTTCTCACGAATAGCCAAGGCTCGCTTATACAATGGCAAAGCCCCCGCATAATCGCCTTGGTTATCATATAACCCTGCTAAATTATGGAGGCCGGTTGCCATCAGTGAATGTTCCTCACCATAAGCCGGTTCCCAAATTGCCAAAGCTTGCTCAAATAGCGGCTGGGCTTGGGCATAATCGCCTTGGTTTTTATATAAGAGTGCCAGATTGTGATAACTTTGTGCGACTTCTGGGTGTTCCTTGCCCAAGCATTTCTCACGAATCACTAAGGCTTGCTCACACAATAGCCGGGCTTTGACATAATCGCCTTGGTTATCATACAACATGGAGAGATTATTGAGATCAATGGCCACTTCTGGATGCTCTTTGCCATAAGCCTTCTCATCAATTGCCAAAGCTCGCTCATACAACGGCTGGGCCTCGACGTAATCGCCTTGGTTATCATACAAAATCGCGAGATTGTTCAGGCTTTGTGCCACCTCTGGGTGTTCCTTGCCCAAAACGTTCTCACGAATCGCCAAGGCGCGTTCACAAAACGGCAGGGCTTTGTCATAATCACCTTGATTACTATACAACACCGTGAGACTGTTGAGGCGTTGTGCCACTTCTGGATGTTCCTTGCCCAAGAATTTCTCACGAATGGCCAACGCTCGCTGATACAACAACTGGATTGTGGCATAAGCGTCTTCGTGATCAGATAAAACGACGTTTTTAACACGTTGTGCCTCTTCTAGTTGTTCCTGACCAAAAATGTCTACCCGAAGTGCCAAGGCTTCCTCATACAACGGCTTAGCTTTGGCATATTCATCCATCACATGCCAATAACAACCCATTTTATCAAGCAACTGGGCTGCATCTTCAAACACCAAATCCCATTTATCAATCAGTGCCGCACAAGTTTGAGCACACGGCAACAAACGTTCACAATTGGACTCATTGTCCAACACAGAAGCTGGAAAGGCACTATTCACCGCCCGCACTGCTCTTTCAGCCCAAATACGTTGCTCTATATTGCCCATCCCGTGTGTCAAGACGGCTTGTGCAACTCTGTGAATCTTCAGCATTTTGGTGTTTGAATCATGGTGCAGCAGCGAATATTTAAAAATGACGCGAAGTGCCCTCTCTAATTCTATTGGCTCAGCAACAACGGGAGCCAGCACTTCTCCTAAATTTTGCAAAATGATGCTCAATGCAATGTTTAATTCAATGGGATCAGCCGTAGCGGCAAGCATTTCTGCTAAATCTTCAACCCCCCTGGTAAAGATTTCGTCTGAAATCTGATCAGGATGTAAAAAAGCACACAGTCGTAACAAGTCAGCCGCGGCCGGATTTTCATGAGCGATTTTTTCAAAAGACAGTGCCCATGTTGTCATTACCACCGCTTGGTGATCATGCTCTGTTGCGCGTGCGCCCAGTTTTTCTAACGGTTTAACAGCATAGGTGTAGTAGCGTTCCAGATAACCGGCTAAGCCACACTGCGTTTCCCGAATATAAGCCCCCGCTTGCTCAAGGGCTAAAGGCAAGCCACCCAGTTGTTGAGTAATTTCTTCAGCCACTTTTTGCTCAGTCATTACATCATCCGACATCTCTAATGACTTATCAAAGGCACGGTGCTGGAGAAATTGAGCCCCTTCTGCTATTGGCATTTCGTTAATTTCTACCAATGGCGCGAAAGGCTCTGTCATAGTCGCGTGGGTGGTTAGCAAAATATGACACACTTCAAAATCCACTTCCAAAAAGGGAGCAATTATCGTGGCATCATCAGCATTATCAACAATCAGCAACCAATCGCTATGTGTTTCTAGCCAGCGTGTGACGGCAGTCACTAGATATTCTTGTTTAAGCAGGTCTTTTTTTGACAAGCCTAACAAACCTGCTATTGCCACCAAGCTTGAATTAAAAGACTCAACCGTATCGGCTAAAACCCAAAAAACGGCTTGATATTCATGGCGATGTAGATAGGCATAATGAGCAACTGTTTGGGTTTTACCCACCCCGCTTAAACCACTTAAGGCAGCGACACCGCGTAAATTGAGGGTTTCCTGCAATTGGCGCAATACGGTTTCACGCCCGGTAAAAAAAGGATTAGGCAGTAGGGGCACATTCCAAAACGGCTTATCCATCGCCAACCTTTTTTTCAGGAGAGGTTTTTGAGGCGTTTCCATTTCAATGGCATCACACCCCCTTTCAAAAGCGGATTCAATAGATTCTCCAGCAGCCAACGCATCATAAAAATCTACCGAAAATTGAATGGCCACTTTATCGCTAAGGGGTTGATTCATGCTAATCACATAATCAATATGTTGCCCAATAGCCCGGGTTTGCAGTGTGGTATGACAGGCATTAAGCATGACACATTTGACTTGATTGGCAAACGGTTTAAAGAAATTTGCGACCGCTTCTGTGCTGACATCCGCCAAAATGAGGCCCGATTCTCCGCTACCTTGTCCAAAAAAATGCACAAAATGTGGTTGATGAACCAGCATAGCTTGGCGGATATCATCTGGGGTTGCCACCCACGATTGTTTGAGGATAAATTGCTCATCCCTCGGTGGGCGTTTTAATGCCTGCTCAATCCCTTCAACGGCTGTTTTCAAATCAAGTGGTTTT
>QNER01000338.1 GCA_003646175.1 Candidatus Parabeggiatoa sp. nov. 1 | reverse complement strand
CGTAGCCTTCTTCAACCAATTTTTCCTTTGGGATAAATCGCAACGCGGCAGAATTGACGCAGTAGCGTAAACCGGTTGGTTCTGGGCCATCCGAAAAAACATGGCCTAAATGGGAATCACCCTGTTTGCTACGCACCTCAGTACGCGAGCTGAAGAGCTTAAAGTCCTGACGCTCGACGATGTTATTCTTGTTAATAGGCTGGGTAAAACTCGGCCAACCGGTACCAGAGTCAAATTTATCTGAGGAGAAGAATAGCGGCTCGCCGCTGACAATATCGACATAGATACCCGTCCGCTTGTTATCCCAGTATTCATTTTGAAACGGTTTCTCTGTCGCATCGTTTTGCGTGACTTCATACTGCTGTTGAGTCAGTTTACGCCGCAAAACCTCATCCGAGGGTTTTTCATATTTTTCGGCGGCAGTTTGGTTGGGTGACGTTGTTGAAACGGCTGTTTCTGTGTGCGGCTCGTTCCCCCATGTTTGTTCCAGAAATTGTTCTCGCCCAGAGTGGGAACTGTAAACTTTATAGCGAATCGGGTTCTTTTTGTAATAGTCTTGATGGTAATCTTCAGCCGCATAAAAAGGTGCAAAGGGCAGAATTTGGGTGACGATAGGCTTTTTGAAACGCCCAGAGGCTTCCAAAGTAGCGCGTGATTTTTCCGCAATGCTCTTCTGTGTTTCGTCATGGTAAAAAATTACGGAACGATATTGTTGACCCCGATCCACAAATTGCCCGCCATCATCAGTGGGATCAATCTGTTGCCAAAAAAATTCCACCAATGTCTGGTAGGAAACCACAGCCGGATCATAAAAAACTTGAACAGCTTCCACATGTCCCGTCCCACCAGATACCACTTGCTCATAAGAGGGGGTTTTCAGATGCCCCCCGGTATAACCCGATATCACCTCATGTACACCGCGGATTTTTTGAAGCCTCGCTTCCATACACCAGAAACACCCCCCAGCAAAAGTCGCCGTTTGCTTCATTTTAATACTCCTTTGCCACTGGTTTTCATCAACACCTTGATTGCATCCGCTGAGAATCACAATGATGCCCAGCATATTTATCAAACATTTTTTCATTGAAGCACTCCTAAATATATCAAAGCCAAAGGGTAACAAAGATTGATTAGACTTGTCCGTAAATAATTGTTTACTCAATAAAAACAAACAATTATTTAAGCTGATAAAGCCCTTATTGCCGGACTGCTCAAAATCCATCTATTTTTTATACTTACCACCGTCATAAATTAAGCTTTTGTGATTTTTTGAGCCTAAAATAACGCGTTGAATTTTATTTACAAATTTAACTCTGTGTCACTCTGTGCCTTTTGTGCGTATAGCAAATACCAACAATAAATACCCGCCATAACAAGGTTGCTTACCGAAAAGTGCCAAACTCACAAGTGTGCCAACCGTGCTATCAAACTCTGTTGCTTTCCAACAATTTTGTACCGTTTACTTATCTCAATCAGAACAAAGTAAAATCACGCCCGGTTTCGTACAAGGTTCGCCTGAAACGAATGAGAATATGACATTATCAAGTTATAATAATCTTTTTTTTTCAATTCTTAAATGGCGAACCTTGCACAAGTTGCTTGGTTACTGCTAATTAGTAATTAGGATAAAACAATAAACGGGCTTTTTAAATAGACTGGAAGTACAATTTCTTTCCGGATTTAACGGATTTATTTTTTTAAGGCGGATGTCGCTCAACGTCAATAGAAATACGAACTTTGTAAACCATAACCTCTTATTTCATTTTCACACTGAACAAAGCAGCAAAGTAAGTACTGAACCATAAATTTTCAGGTATTTTAACAAAAGTAATCAGAAGTGGGGCTGTAGCAAAGGATTGCCCCTACGCGGTGCCATGTAGGGGCAATCCCTTTGCGGTTGCCCTTTGTGGTAAAATACCTGTTTATTTGTGCTTCAGTACTTATATATTGTCCTGAACGCCCGAAACCCATTTTGAATTGAAACCCAGATGCTACACTTCAACAATAGAGTATCCGTTTTTTTAAGGATGAAAAATGTTTTGCAATTTTTTTTTGATTATGTTTCAATATGCGTTCATTAAATTTGTGGCTGGGTGGAATTTGACATCCTACCCCTCAAAATGTTTTGTTGGGCGCAAGACTATTAGCAACGGCGACATAGCTGCTTGATCTATTGGGAACCCAGCGAAATAATTTGGATCACCAATAGTTTGCTAATGATCTTCGCATAAAAAGTTAAATAAGCAAAATTTCTTTAAAATCAGTAATGTGACGAAATTTTCAGGGTACCAAAAAATTGGATATTGAAAAGGTGCTTTCGCTAAGTGACTGATTTAGAAAAAAAAGCAAAAAGCGTGCAAAAATAGACGAACATCGGAATAAAAAATCTATGTTACCATTTTTTCGCTGGTATCTTATTGAAAATAAATGGCAAATTAATTTTATGGGCGGCGTTTGAATGTGCTACGCAATGAGCCGATTGTGATATTTAAACTTCATTAATTTTACCTCCGTTTGGATGTAATGCGACAACACAGCCGATTGTGATGTTTTTCCGCAGGGATGTGATGCGGCAATGTAGCTGATTGTGATATTGATTCTGTGTCTTACAGCCCAAAAGGTTGAGATGTATGCGCGATGAGCCGATTGTGATGACCGTTTTTTGGTTACCCACCCGCCTCGATGATGTATACTCATCCTTTAGAAAAAAGCCAATCCTCAAAGGTTTGGCGCGTTTCTAGAAAATAGGAGTCCAAGATTTTTGAAGATATCTTTTCTCATTTTGGACTCCTGCTAAAATATTAGTTCTTACATACTATATAATACGGCAACGCAACCGTCGAAAAACAGCATTGCTGAAGTTTGGTTTGCCTCAATCGGTTTTATCCGCAAAAAAGTTTTACTTAACTGATGTTACGCACATTGCTTCTTTGAAATCACAGTTTGTGCAATAAAGCGGAAAGTTCCTGACCTGGATGATGTTTGGTGAAAGGGCGAGCAAAGCGGGGACAACCGCAAAGGGCAACCGCAAAGGGATAGCCCCTACAATATATAATTAAATGTAGGGGCAATCCTTTATGGTTGCCCCTCTGGACTCATTTTGAAGCGTTGTGCGTAACATGAGTTACTTAACAAACAACAATGGCAACCGAGGTTAAAACACACAATAACTACCAGGATTATTTATCTTTGTAGTTATCTTTTAGGCGCTGACAAGTCATACGGCATTGAGCCGATTGTGATGATTGTTCATTGTGTCCAGAGAAATAGAAACGTTCATATCTGATATGGCATTGAGCCGATTGTGATGATTGTTTACTGTGCCCAGAAAAGTAAAAACGTTCAGATGTGAGACCGCTTTGAGCTAGTGCAAGATCGCTGCAGGATCCAGACCATTTCCAAACCGGGGCAACCATAAAGGATTGCCCCTACAAGAACAAACGATATCGTAGGGGCAATCCGTAGCGTTTGCCCGCATCGAAGGAGTCAATGCCATTAAGTTAAGCTTTTTTGTGAGGGCAACCATAAAGGATTGCCCCAACTCAGGACGGTTCTGTAGGGGCAATCCCTTGTGGTTGCCCGAAACGTATGGCAGTGATCGAAGGAGTGGTATGGGGATTTTAGATCGAATGCACTAGTGCAGGATCGCTCCAGTTTCGAGACTACTTCAGCCAACAGCTAAAGCAGTTGTCTGAAAGCTCAAGTACCCTAAAGGGCACTACAAGAAGGTTAGTCGGCTTTAGCCTTTTTTCGCTTTTAGACAACGGCTTTAGCCGTTGGCCGTTGGCTGTTGGCTGTTGGCTGTTGGCGGGATTTGATGTAACGTTTTTTTGTAGGCCACCCAGGGCCGTATCGATCCCACCATCTGAGGCCGTTTGGTGGGCAACCAAAAGACGTTGCCCACCCTACATTTTTAAACGGGTTTTTCCCATGCGCGCTAACCGGTTTAAAGTTATCCTTGTAGTTATCTTTTAGGCACTGACAAGTTATATGGCTTTGAGCCGATTGTGATGATTGTTCATTGTGTCCAGAAAAATAGAAACGTTCATATCTGACACGGCATTGAGCCGATTGTGATGATTGTTTACTGTGCCCAGAGAAATAAAAAAGTTCATATGTGAGACAGCTTTGAGCCGATTGTGATGATTTTGAACTGGTTTTTACCCTGCGCTAACCGGTTTAAATGTGATACCGTAACGCAACCAATTGTGAATACCGTTCTTTTGTTCAAGCAGATACTATCCCAGCAAGGAATTAGTATCTGTATCATCGCTGGTATCAGCTTGTTTAGAGGGGTAATGTAGCCGATTGTGATGTGTGTTTTTTATTGTCCGTGAAATCTACCTCGATTTTGTTTATAGGTGATAGGGCAACGCCGCCAATTGTGATGATTTTTAACTGTGTCCAGAAAAATAAAAACGTTTGGATGTGAGGCTGCAAATGCAACAGATTGTGGTTCTATCCGTTTTAGCACCAGTATCGCTTTTTTGTCAGTGTTAACAGGTGATGGTACGGCAACGTAGCCAATTGTGATGCCTTCTTTTTGGCATTAAAATAAATATCTATTTTATAGATGGAAGGCTCTAAAAATAATGAATTGAAGGGGGGATTTGGCGTTCAAAGCACAGCTTTGTTAGTTAGGATCGAAGCCAAATTAACTTCCCTCTTGATTGGGTTTAGTGCCCTGATACGTACTTGAGCTATTAGACAACTGCTGTAACAAAGAAGTTTTTCTAGAAAAACTTTTTTGTTACAAGCTGTTGGCGGAAGTTATTTATTTGCTGATCCTTACCAAACAAAACGGCACTTTGAACGCCTGATTCACGGGAACACTCCAATTATTCCGCATGGGAATGAAAGCAAGCAAGCGTAGTTCAACTTCCGGTTCAAATAAATAGCACCCAAGTTGACAACACCAGAACAAAAGCCCCAAAACTCTCAATGAGGTTTGGGGCTTTTTTTATGGGAATAACTGATGAAATAGTGCCCGGAACAACCAACAAGAGGTGTATCACTCATGATAAAATCACGCCACTGGTGCTTAACCGGATTATTGTTGATGCTGTTGAATCTATCGGCTTGCCAAACGTCGCCTGAATTCAAGTCAAAAGGCTTATTTGACTGGTTTTTCAACAACAATTCCCAAACAGCCCCCACACAACGCAGATGTTTTTCAAATTTGCCACCGCCTCGGCAACGCACTCGTGGCACTGTCTTCCTGTTAGCAACCGGGGCTAACACTGGAAAACTCACCGAAACATCTACCGATGTTAAACAGTTTAGCCAAACCATGCAGCACTATTTTAAAATGCATCACCTGCAAATCTGTCAGTTGTCAAACGTTTATAAGGCCGAATTGGAAAAAGCCCTGTACGCTTTAAATCAACAATTGATTTCTAAAGACTTGGCAATTATTTACTTTTCCGGGCACGGTACCCGAATGAGAGATAATAATCATGATGAACAAGACGGTTGGGATGAAGCACTTGTCACTTATGATATTAAAGGCAAACATAGATATGATATTAAGGATGATGACGGATTGCGGGATGACCGTTTTGTCGAATTGGTTAATGCGTTGCCTACTGATAGAGTCCTTACCGTGATGGATACTTGTTTTTCGTCCGGCATGTATCTTGGGCACAGCACGCCTGACGTTTTATTAGCTAATGCCCGGCGCAAATTTTTGGTAAAAGGCCCTTTGGGCACGCAAGAGCCTCGCTTTGAATCCAACAAGAACACCGTCATTACTCATGAAGTCGGCAACCTAGACTCACTCAAAGGTTTATTGTTAGCAGCAGCCGGTGAAAAGGAAGCCGCGTTAGAGCTGCCTAAACAAGGCAGTCTATTTACCCTGAATTTGGTCGAACAATTGCAGATGAATGCTGATTTGAAACAAGCCTTTAACCGCACCGCTAAGCAAGTGCGTGAAACAACCAAACACCGTCAATTACCACAAACACCACAAGCGAGAGGAAACTGGGAAATATTGGAGGAAAACTCAAATTGAAGAAAAAACCATGGGATGATCAAACTGCGATAGATGATATTTGTCATGGTACACAAGACGGCGCAACTTATCTGTTTAACAAATATGGGGGGCGATTACTCAACTTTTTTGAAAAACAGTTTGAACAGCTTTCCCATGAAGATGCCAAAGATATTCTACAAAACACTTTTATACGATTTATCAACAGCGTTCGTGATGATAAGTACCAACAAAAAGCCAGTGTTTACACTTATTTATCAAAAATTGGCATTCATGAGTGTCTCAGATTTCTGGAAAAAATGAGCCCTCAGACGGTGTCAATTAACGACAATGATGATGACGAATACTTCGAGCAGATACTCAGCCCTGTCAATTTAGAAAGAGAACTCTGTTATCGGCTTTGTGTTGCTAAAGCACTGAAAAATTTTGAAAACGAGGTTAAAAATGCCTCTGATTGTTTACAAGTCCTGACATTAAAGGGTGAAGGTTGGTCTATAGAAGAGACAGCCAAGAAAATTGGCCGAAAACCGGGGGCGACAAGAGAATTTTTGTCCCAATGTCGCAAAAAGCTTGAACCTTATATGCAACCCTGTCTGGATGATTGTGATAAATTGTAGAGGATTATGTGATGAATCAAGCAGATAAAGAAACTCAAGATTGGCTAACCGCATTGTCGGGGCAATCGGTGCCAGACGCAAAACCGGAAATTGTCCGTGAAGCCCTAGCTTTGCAAGCAGAATTAGCATTTCGCCGTGAACAACCGGTGTTAAATCCGCAAATCTTAGAGAATGTTTTTGCCGCGACTGGCTTAAAACCGAAAAAGCCGAAAATACGTTTTTGGGAAAAACTCGGTTTATTCTTCCGACAGAAACCACCGAAATTATTATGGGAATGGAAGGTTGGATTATCTTTCGCAACGTCAATATTGGTGGGCGTTATTATTTTGTATCAGGTAACAACACCACTATCACCACGAACCAAGGATTGGTTTTCTGTTCCCCAAGCGTTAACGGTACCTAGTCCCCAAACCACCGCCGAAGAGTTAAAAACCGCGTTGGCAAAGCTTGGTATTGCAGCTACCGTTATTGAACAAAATGAGGCTTGGATAGTCGAAGTCTCCGATTTATCAACCAGCACCCCTTCGGCATTATCGGCTTTATTAGAAGAATATGATTTGCTTTTACCGGTTGAGAATAATTTGATAGTTCGTATCACGGTGAAATGAAAAGGCGGTTTTTAGTTGTGCTGTTTATTATCCTTATCAATAACTACAGGGATTGTTTATAATAAAGGATTGGTTTTAAACCCATTTTACGGATGCTATACCTCGATGGGATTGTATCCGTTTTAACAAAATAACTACAAGGATTGTTTATAATAAAGGATTGGTTTGAATTTTACGGATGCTATACCTCGATGGGATAGTATCCGTTTTAACATAAATCAAAACATTTATTATCCTTATCAATAACTACAAGGATTGTATATAAAAAAGGATTGGTTTGAGGAACAGATTGAGTCATTTACGTTTATTATCCTTTATTATATATAATCCTTGTAGTTATTGTGATAATAAAGGACGGTTTATCAGTCATTATTAACTTGACAATGTCATATTATCATTCGTTTCAGACGAACCTGGTACAAAAAAACGGCGAACCTGGTACGATTAGCCCGTATCACATCAAATCCATTCAGAAGTAAATCCGGTAGTCCTAAACATATAGTGATGTTACAGATGCTATCCCTTCCCCGGGATAGTATCTGTTTGGACATCATCACTACTTCTACAGGGCTACCGTAAATCCTTTCTAAAAAGCAATCCTTGT
>QNER01000337.1 GCA_003646175.1 Candidatus Parabeggiatoa sp. nov. 1 | reverse complement strand
TGTTATACGAACTTAGTGTTTGCTGTACTAGCCCCTTGGGTGCGTGTTATCTACGCCCGTAGCAACGCCCCTGGCTTTCTTATTTATTTTCGTTGATTTTGGGGATTTGCAAGTATTTTGTTTACCGCTTATTTACTTAGACGCTACGACGAAAAAAAGGTGAGGGTTAATTTCAGTTAGAAACCTTGAAGGTTTATAACTGAATGATTTCAAAAACGATAAATTAAAAGCGTTAACGACAAGGATTGTATATAAAAAAGGATTGGTGAGTTCGTTGTCGGGTTTAAATCCACATGAACTTGTCCAAACAGACACTTGTCGTTATAGGTTTTTTTAAATCCTTTTTTATATACAATCCTTGTAGTTTAGTTTTGTAAAACGATTTGTTCAAATGGGCAAACGTGAACGGTTGCTTGGCAAAAAATGCCACTCGCTAATTGGGCGCGTCAATTTCATTTGGCGTATAAATTGCAATAATTAATATATAGGATAGCTTAGGCAACTCCCAAATAAATAATATACCAAGGGCAACCATAAAGGATTGCCCCTACTAGCGAATCTTGTAGGGGCAATCCCCCGCGCAAGCCCCATCGGTGGTAATTTGACCAATGTCATATTTTTTTGTACAAGGTTCGCCTTGTACTCCTGAAATAACACCGTTTTTTTGTACAAGGTAATTAATTTTTACTAATAACAATGGTTTAAAAAGTTGTGCCGTCCCTTCAAACCATGGGAATTGGGGTTACAAGCCAAAGGCAAGCAAACTGAAAAATCAGGTTTTGGTGTCCCCAAAGTCAAATGCCTTCGATAACAAACAACCTTATTTTTAGGCCTTATTTTGACAAATTCATTAAATGAACGGCGTTTAGTACAACGGATTGACGGATTTTACGGATTATCTGTTCATTACGCCAATCCGCTGTACTAATACTTCGCACAATCCGACAAATCCAGAAAGAAGCTGTACTAATACTTCGCTCCCTTGAAAAGGGTGAAAATGAAATAAGAAAATGAAATAAGAGATTGATCCACCTCCACCTAATCAATCCGTCAAATCCAGAAAGAAGCTGTACTTCCTGTCTAATGTAGACAACAGCGTGGAAATCAGTTAAGCTTTGCACGTTCAAAAGGTTGATATATAGCAATGGTGAATGGTGAATGGTAAATGATGAATGATTATTTAATATAATTATCAATGAGTTAAATTATATAAATGTACTTGATGCAATCGGGAAACGCTATACTAGAAGTACAACTTCTTTCTGGATTTGATGGTTTGATTTTGTTAACGCAGATGTGGCTCAATGGCGTTAGATTAAATGTCTCATGTCTCAAAACTCATTGTTGTTTAAGACAATAATTTAAAACCAATATTTAAGTTCCCGATTCCCAATTTCCAAGAATTTTTGCGTTTTGCAAGTACCTCATGTATCAATAGTTAATTATCCAGAAAAATTTATAAATATTACTGATAACTGCCTCCGGGGCATAAACCCGGTTTATATGAGTAAAAAACCATGTATTAATGTCAATCCGTTTGTGGCTGAAAAGCCATTGACTCTTACAACTGCCCAAACCGATACCAACAATAGGCCGGCATTTTTCAAAGAACATCTTTCTTTTTTACTGATCTCCCTTGATGGGATTCGTCAGAGCCCCCGTTATCATCCCGAAGGGGATGCCCTCTATCATTCTCTACAAGTCTTCCAATTGGCGCATCAAGCGTGCGACGATCCTCAATTGTGGGCAGCGGCACTTTTGCATGATATTGGTAAAGCGGCGAGTACCCCAGATCATGCCAATATCGGTGCTAATGAATTGGAAGGACTGCTTTCCCCCCGCATTGTGTGGCTTATCCGCCATCACTTGCATCTGCTCCAAGCCCCCAAACGCACCCGCCGTTGGCTACGCAATACACCCCAACTCCGTGATCTTGAACTGCTACGTGCTTGGGATTTAAAGGGGCGTTCACCGTCTGCTACCGTCATAGCTCCCGAAAACGCGATTGCTCTCCTTATGAAACACTATTCTAGCCTTCTGTTTCGTAGCGATGCGGCGCACTATTATGAAAATAAGGCACTTGGGTGAATCTACGTCTGGGGCAAAACCTTGAAGGTTTCCAAAACCTTGAAGGTTTCTAACTGAAATTATTCTCGGGCAAAACCTTCAAAGTCATTTTTTCTGCCTACTATTCATTCAACGCATTATATTTTGGTTAATACCACGATAAATAATTATGAGGAAACAACGTTCATCAGAAATCCGCCAAACTATCGCCCATGAAGCTGCTCGTTTGATGTACGATGAAGGGGTAGATCAATATCTTGATGCCAAGCGCCTTGCCGCTAAACGCCTTTTTGGGCGCGGCGGTAGCCAAAAGCTGCGTTACCGTCCTCAAGATTTGCCTTCAAATGGTGAAATTAAAGACGCATTACAAGAACTTGTTCAACTCGTTGAAGGCGATCTGAGTCAGCAACGCCTCTTTGCCATGCGCGTGATTGCCTTTGAAACCATGAACGCCCTTGAACCTTTTAGCCCAAGACTGATAGGTTCGGTGAGTACCGGGCATGTGCGGCACGGTAGTGATATTGATTTGCACGTTTTTACTGAGGACATTGAAGAAATTGAGGCTTATATTCGTCAGAAGGGATGGCACTTTAAAATGAGACAAGTCACAATTCGTGTCGCAGGTGAATACAAGGATTATACTCACATCCATTGTGAGCGCGTTTTTCCGATTGAGTTATCAGTTTACTCGTACTATGAACTGAGAATGACGCAACGTAGTAGTACTGATGGTCAACCAATTGTGCGTTTCAAAGCGTCGGTGTTGGAGAAAATGATTGCAGAGGAACATAGTCAAGAATGGGAATTCTACCTAGCGACTGGTGAAATCATGGGGCTTGAACAATTTGAAGCCGGGGGGATTATACAATTGTGAATTGTGAATGAAGATTGTTATGTACAGGACAAAAGTTGATGAATCCGTGATGCTATCGCTTGTTTTTGCGATAGTATCACTTTCGAGGCTACACTGCTGTTTGAGTGTGACTCACGCCAAAAACAGCGATAGCATCACAACTTGCTCCTATTCAAAGAGTGATACTATCGCAAAAAACAGCGATAGCATCACAACTTGATCATTCCTGTACTGTTATAATGAAAGTTCGTAGTTCGTAGGGTGGGCAACGTCTTTTTGTTGCCGGCCCCAAACGGTTCTACACTTCTACTTCTACATCAAATGGAGGTCACACTCGTTATTTGTCAATGCCCCAAATAATCAGAACGAAATTTTCTGGTTCTAACGTTTTCTGTTGATAACAAATCAAATGTAGGGGCCGGCAAAGTCTTTGCCCACCATTAATTACTAACCATGGAGCAGATAAAACCAAAGAAATTAATTGTGAAAAGCACGACACCACTGATTAAAGCCGATCCTGAAAAGCTGACGAGCCGCATGTATGAACTCATGTTTGGCAACTATCCTTATGCCAAACCTTTGTTTAAAAACGCGCCGAAAAACCAGCCTCAAGTATTGGCGAGATCAATTGTGGGTTATGCTGAAAAGATCGACAATTTGTCGGCGTTAGAAGCGGTGCTTGATAAAATTGCGGCAAAGCATGTCAAAACGAGTATTTTGCCAGATCACTATTCTTGGGTAGGCGATTCCTTGTTGCGTGCGATAAAGGACACCTTAGGTGATGCCGCCACCGAAGAAGTCATGGTTGCTTGGGAAGAAGCCTATTGGTTCTTGGCAAATGTCCTGATTGAACGGGAACGGAAACTCTATCAAGCTGCCCTGACAGATGAGAGAAAGAAAATTGTGAAGGATACCGCGCCCCTTCTGAAAGAAAAAGGTGAAGCTGTCACAACGCGCATGTACGAAATCATGTTCAGCAACTATCCTGACGCAAAAGCGTTATTTACAAACGCGTCCAACAACCAAAACCAAATCTTGGTGAGTTCTATTATTGCATACGCGGAGAATATTGATAATTTGGATGCTTTGGAGCAAGCCATCGAGAAGATTGCTAAACATCATGTCGATACCGACATTAAGACAATACACTATCCGTGGGTGATTGAGTCTTTGTTACAAGCCATGAAAGACGTGCTTGCTGATGCTGTTACCGATGCTGTTGCCGATGCTTGGTTTGCTGCCTATTGGATTTTAGCCGATATACTTATGAAGCGGGAAAAGGAATTGTACGCTGCCGCTTAATTAATTCTTATGACTATAGAAATCCGATTTTAAAAAAAATCGGATTTCTTAGATTTATTTAAGAAATCGTATTTTTGGTGCTTATCGCCTTACCACGTTCAATGTTTTGTTAAACACTAACTACCAAAAATCCGATTTTCCCAAAAATCAGACAGAACACGCGATGGAACACTGACGGGCAGTTATCCGTTATAAACGCATAATTTAATAAATAACTTATGCAAGATATTATTTAATATTAAAAACCCTTTACAAATTATCTATAATAAATACTTTATAAATAATATCTGGGTTAAATACAGGCATCCTGAATATCAAAAATGAACAGCATTCAATTTTGATAATGGTATAAAAGAGATTTTTATTGATTTCCAAAATGAATTTTGTAACAATGACTCGCTGTAATTGCAGTAGCAAAATTCTACTCTACCATTGCAACATGAACCCAAATTGAAGTGACACTAATGGCACGCACGATAGAAATTTGTGCAAGAACAGCCAGGTAGTCACACTGGCTATATTAATACACCCCGTTGGGTTAAGTTTTAAAGCCCCTTCGGTGCGAAATTAATATAGCCTGGGGCAACGTCCCTGGAACTATCGTGCGTACCATTAGAGGTTACACTCTTTTTTAATGACTAATACTTGATGTTCAGGTTATTATTTAGCATTTATTACAAGTGAATAGCCGTTTCCCCCTTTGACAAATGAGATTTAGAGGAATTTTTTTATTTTAGGGCACAGTCAAAAGAATCCCTTCATTTTTCACAGAGTCACAAGTAAACAGATATTTTAATTTTTTTCACCCCTAAAATTAAATGGATATGGGGAAATATTAAAAAAACTGAAAATTCGTGCATTGGTACTTAAAGAAGGGGGAACCAAAAAACTTGATAATCAAGTAGTAAATATAGGAAAAAAGTTAAATGGCTAAAAATTTTCTAACCCCGGCTGAAACTGCGCAATCATTTATTGGAATTGGTGATTACAAAACTAAAATGCCAGTATCCAAGATATTGGTTTCATCTTTCCTCGCAGGGGCATATATTGCTTTTGCAGCCCAATTAATGACAACAGTCACCCACGATATGGTGGGGTATTTTGGTGTTGGATTCAGCAGTTTTATCGGTGGATGCGTGTTTGGTATTGCCCTCGTCCTTGTCCTTGTTGCCGGCTCTGATCTGTTTACCGGCAACTGTCTTCTGTCCATGGGTTGGTTAAATGGAAATTTGACCAGTAGGCAAGTTCTGAATAACTGGACTCTTGTCTATATTGGTAACTTCATTGGTAGCATTTTCCTTGTCTGGATGATGTTTACCAGTGATATTTGGTCAGGGCATGGCAGCCAGATAGGTGCCCACGCGGTCGCTATCGCGTATAAAAAAGCCCAACTCTCCTTTTGGGAAGCCTTTACTCGGGGTATGGGATGTAACTGGTTCGTCTGTCTAGCGGTTGTTATCGTCGCCGCTGGGCAGGATACCATGGGCAAAATTTTAGGCGCATGGTTTCCCGTCATGGCATTTATCGCCAGCGGTTTTGAGCATTGTGTCGCTAACATGTTTATTCTGCCGGCCGGACTGGTTGCCAAGATGGATCCTGCTATTGCCAATGTTGTCATGTCTAATCATCCAACTTGGGATCTCAGTTCCTTTACCTTTTACACATTTGTCGTTAACAATCTTATTCCGGTTACCTTGGGTAATATTGTTAGCGGTGCCGTACTTGTTGGGGGTATTTATTGGTTCTTATATGTAAAAGGGACTAAACAAGCCGCTCCCCAATAAACTCAAAAACCGGAGCCAACTGGTTTTCAGGCTGCTAAACTTGGGCGCAAGCAATAATATAGTATTCCAGATAATGATTTTGGCAGGAGTCCAAGCTTTAGCTTGGTAGTGCCAAACTAAAGTTTGGACTCCGGACTCTATAATAAATCAAGGCGAACCTGGTACGAAAAAAACGTGGTTGCTTTATCAGGAGTACAAGGCGAACCTGGTACGAAAAAAACGTGGTTCTTTATCAGGAGTACAAGGCGAACCTTGTATGAAAACAAACGTGGTTCTTTATCAGGAGTAAGTACTGAACCATAAATTTTCGGGCATTATGAATTTTTGCCCACCGAGCAAAGTCTGTATCGAGCCCACCATTTTGCTATCATCTCGGTGGGCAACTTCAATCCGTTACTCGGTGGGCAAAATACCTGAGCATTCGCACTGGCGAAATGGGTAGAGATGCACTTTAATAGAGAAAGGAAAGTAACTGTATGATCATACCAAAATATCAAGGGCGTTCACTTTTGTTGATAATGCTGCTTTTGGCATTGCCTTCCCTGACTTTTGCCCAAGGTACCTTAAGCGCTGGAAACACGGCTTGGGTATTGACAGCAACGGCTTTGGTTCTGTTTATGACTATCCCCGGTTTATCCTTTTTTTATGGGGGTATTGTACGCAGTAAAAATGTGTTATCGGTGCTGATGCAATGTTTTGCCATCACTTGTATGGTATCGATTTTGTGGATAATGTATGCCTACAGTTTTGCGTTTGGGGAAGGCAATAACTTCTTTGGGGGATTCAGTAAAGTCTTTATGGCAGGCGTTGCTGAAGACTCTTTAGCCGGTGATATTCCAGAAACTGTTTTTGCGATGTTCCAACTGACGTTTGCCATTATTACCCCAGCACTGATAGTCGGTGCCTTTGCTGAGCGTATGAAGTTTTCGGCTATGTTGCTCTTTAGTGCTATCTGGTTGACATTGGTTTATGCGCCGGTGACTCACTGGGTTTGGGGCGGTGGTTGGCTTCAACAGATGGGTTTGTTAGATTTCGCGGGGGGCACAGTTGTGCATGTTACGGCTGGGATTGCGGCTCTGGTTGCTGCTATTGTCATGGGTAAGCGTCATGGTTTTCCGCAAACGGCGATGCCACCGCACAATTTAACGATGACAGTTGCGGGGGCCGGTATGCTCTGGGTGGGTTGGTTTGGTTTTAACGCAGGTAGTGCTTTGGCAGCTAATGGTGATGCGGGTATGGCAATGTTGGTGACGCATGTTTCGGCCGCAGCCGGTTCAATGGCGTGGATGGTGGCAGAATGGGTAAGATATGGCAAGCCTAGTGTGTTAGGCATTGTCACCGGCATGGTCGCCGGTTTAGGCACGATTACCCCAGCTTCTGGTTTTGTCGGCCCGGCAGGCGCACTGATTATCGGTTTAACCGCGGGCGTGGTTTGTTTTACTGCGACTAATTTCTTGAAACGGGTACTTAAGATAGACGATTCTTTAGATGTGTTCCCAGTGCATGGTGTGGGTGGCATACTGGGTACGCTGCTGGCGGGCATCTTCGCTTCCACTGGATTGGGCATTTTTAGTGGACAAGGTTTTGCCGACGGTGTTTCCAGTATGGGACAACAATTGGGCATTCAATTTATCGGTGTGATTTCAGTATTGGTTTACACTGCTATTATTACTTTTATTATCCTCAAAGTGGTAGATATCGTTGTTGGTTTGCGCGTTTCTAAAGAAGAAGAAATCGAAGGTTTGGATATTGCGCTTCACGAAGAGCGGGGTTATATCATTTAATTAATTTTGTGCCAAACCTTAGCGTGTTACCAAACCTCTAAGGTTTTTA
>QNER01000336.1 GCA_003646175.1 Candidatus Parabeggiatoa sp. nov. 1 | reverse complement strand
GTAAAATAAGTTGGCGAAGGTATTGAGTAAGTGCCATTATTCTATATCCAGTTTTGAGGAGATTGTGCAAGCACAGACTCAGCAATTGGTAAAAATATTCGGATTGTGCTAAAAAAAGCCGGGAGCGTTCCATCTTGATTAACCGCAAGATTGTATTTAGCCATTTTTTCTAATGCCGATTTTATTTGTTTATCTGATGGGTTTTCGCCTAAATCTGCCAATTCCAGTTCAAAATCTGCTTCGAGTTTTTCTAAAACCGTTTTTCGGGCTAAACAGAGACGCTCACAGTTAAGATTGAATGCGTCTATTGTTGTTGTAACGATTTTAGGATCAATCCCGGCTTGAAGACAAGCATTTTCATTGACTTTAAGAGCACCCTCTTTAATCTTATTAACAATTCCTCCCGGTGGCTTTCGTGTTATTGAAAACAAAGAAGGTGAAATAGGCAACTCACTGGGTTTAAGAATCTCATCATCCATCACATGATCATCTTTAGCCTCTCCACAACTGCGGTTTTTCTTGATGGGAGGTAAACAACGATTCGGATCAGGTTGACGTGTTTTGGTACCAAAAAGATTCGTCTGAGTACCTCCCTTACAAGCTGCAAATAAGTTAGTGATCTCAAACATCCAATCAGTTTCAGGGGAAATATCAGACTTCGGATGAAAATGTTCTATTTGGTAATCATTTTCAATAAGATTTATTTCACAATAAGCACACAATCCATATTGAATGTCAATCAAGGTTTGAATAAGGTTGCTGTAAGTTTTTCCGCCTTCATGATTCCTAAAAGCATTCCAATCCCCCTTATCTCGTTTTTCAGGCGAATATGCTGTTAAAAATTGTTGCAAGCATACAGGTACTGTATCAAGTTGCTTAACCTTTTTCATAAGCTTTGCTTCCCGTAAAGTACCCGCAGCCGACGAATTTCCATATCAGCTTTAATTAATATTGGATCATGAGGAGATTCTTGATTAAGTTTATGACGCAACTTTAAAGCTTCCTGACTTTCTCCTTGATTGCTTTCAATAAAGTCATAGTATTTTCCGAGTAATTCGGTAAATTGGTTTTTTGCGGCTGGGGGACGCTCATTGACTCCCATGATTTCAACCAACAACCGCCCACTTTCCGCACCATAAGAAGATGTTACCTGTTCAGCAATGATATTATCATTTTGCCGGGTTAGCAAGACAATATGTGCCGGCTTAATAGTTGTCAGTACTTTTTCGCTATGGGTGGTAACGATAAATTGTGCCTTGGGGAATGCCTCCATGAGATCAACCAATACCTGTTGTTGCCAAATAGGATGCAAATGTAAATCAACTTCATCAATTAGCACGATGGCTTCTGATTGTTGGATAGCTTTTTCACGGTGATGAGGGTTTGCTTGTGCCATGCGCCGTGCTAAATCCATGACTAAAGCCAAAGTAGTACGGTAGCCATCACTGAGTTGATTGAGTGACAATTTTTCTTGATGCCCCCCCCCTGTATTCAAACGTGACTATTAAGCGTAATGGTTCAAGGAGTGTGCGTGGGTTTGAACAACCGGGCATCATTTGACAGATCGCTTGACGCACTGATTCTAACACGGGCAGACGATATTCAAAATCACGCAATTTGGTTTGTTCTCTTCGTTCAATATCTTCCTGAAAAGCAAACCATTCAATCATCGTTTGAAAACGTTGGGTTGCTACTAAAGCATCATCTAATGCTTTGAAACGATTAAAATTTTTATTAAAAACACGTTGTATAGAAGACGACAAGGATGCACGATCAGTACCATAGTAGGCGATGACTGGTAAGTAGGTTGGTTTTCCATCTTGAACATCGTTGATGATGTTTTCCAAAAAGTGATGAAGCTCGCCTAATTTTTTATCTGGTGGGATTGCCTGCTGCGTCCGTTTATTTTGATCGCGTTTTTTAGTTTGATCCCAAATCACACCTTCGACACTTTCAATAGTCACACGAGTATAAGGTGCTTGAATGGGAGCTTGCTCATCCTTTAATTCGGTTGCGAGTTCTTGTCGAATATCACTTTGACGAAACTTTATCCCACTTACGCTAGGCAAACGAGTTAATATCGCGCCCAAACCAACCGCAATGGCATCCAAAATAGTTGTCTTACCAGCTGCGTTGTTGCCAACTAAAACGGTTAATTGGGGATCGAGTGGTAAATCTAATTTCTTAATAGCACGAAAATTTTCAATGGTGATGCGACTGATTTTCATAGTATTTTCTCAAAAAGTTAAGGGAGTTACGGCTAAATAAAATATCCTTTTAAGATGAAAATCAACCAAGTTTATTCAAAAAACTTGGTTTCTAAACTTATGATTCATTCAATGCCACTTGTTTTAACTGTTTCAACACACTTCAAACCGCATATATAGCGTTTCCCGATTGCATGAAATACAAAAATAAGTAAATTTAAAGGTTTTAAAGCACCGAAGGTGCGAAATTAGCCAGTGTAACTACCTTTCACTCAAATTGTATTTTACGCAATCGGTGCCCGGATTACGAAGTTCAAAAACCTTCGAGAAAGCATATTGTGGAAACTCACCTTTGATCAATTTGATAAAAACCAAACAGCCGCCTGTTGTTACCATGCTAAAACACGGTTTTCCTAGATTTTAATGGGCTAACAAACTTGAGTTCAAGGTTTTGTGAGGCACTTTTTATTATTTCATAACCTTGTAAAAAATTAATAATTTGTTTTTCATCTATTTCGGTTATTCCATTGATATAAGCCACAAATGGCATGATAATAGCGTCATGAGAAATATACAAAATAGATTTATTGGTAAGCCGTGCAGTATTGAATTCATCAATCAATAATTGACTTGCCTGCTGGATTGGGTAAAATACTTCAAGGTGTTGTTTATTTTGAATTAATTGATTAATGACTTCACACACTGAATACTGATTAAATACCTTAGCGGCTTTCTGATCATCTTGAACAAAGATACCTGGATTACCCAGTAAGCCTGATTCTTGTATAGGTATATCAATATTCATACCTTTAACTATTTGTTCTGCTGTCTGAATACAACGGGTTACTGGACTGGTTTTGATTAAATCAAAGAAAATACCGGTTCGTGATAGTTTTTGACCATAAAAAAAAGCGTCTTGCAATCCATTTTGGGTTAGGGTTTGTTCTCCAACTAGGGATTTTTCGGCATGTCGAATGAAATAGAGCATTTTTTTACCAAAGTTATTAGCGAAATAAGTGCCTCTGGAAATTGTACCTTGATGATTTTTAAGCCTGCTTGAGTTGGCAATTCGGTTAATTCTGACAAGGTTCTTTCTCGACTCCCTAATAAATTTAATAAATGAAAGCTCACAGTGATACCTTTATCTTTGATTGGCTCTTCAGGGAGTAGCGTTTCAAATAGATAAAGCATCGCATATTGAGTCATATTTTTAGTAACTTGTGCAAGCAAAGCAACTACTTGTTGATCATTCCAATCATGAAGAATTCTGCTCAGGACAAAAATATCAGCATCAATTTGCCAATCTGAGAAAAAATCAGTTTCAATAAATCTTATGTTTTTGTCTTGAATATAACAATGTCTATCTAAAATGATCGGTTGTATATTTGGATAATGGGATTGCAATTGTTTCATCAATACCCCATTACCACCGCCAATATCACACACTTTTTGTTCAAACAGATTCAGGGGGTTTATCAGGACTTCATAATCATCAGCATAAAAAGTCATAACGGAAGAAAGTCGTTTTTTTAATACTTCGTTATTTTCTACATAATCAAAAAATGAACTTTGATAAATCTGACTGAATGATTCACGGTGGGAAATTAAAGAATCAACTAAATAACAAGAAGTATTAAACGGTTCACTTTGCCAATAAAGAAAAACTTCTTTGACTTCTTCAAGAATGGTTTTGCCTTTCAACGTTAATGACAGAATATCTGAGTGTACGGTCATTAAACCCTGTAACTGTAACCAACTCAGAATGAGGTTAAGGGATTGAACCGGTAGGTTGCTACCTGCATAAAGTTCGTTTTTGCTAATCCCGGTGACTAATTGATCAAGAATACCGATTTCTAAAATAGCCGCCAGTATCCGACTTTCCCAATATTCAAAGGCCTTATGGGCAAATTGTTGTTTGATTTTGTTTATTTGGATTTTTTGAGAATCAATCGGTTGAGTCACCAAGCCACTTTCTGAAATAAGGATTTTAATACCTTCATGTGTTACAGCAACGGCTTGTCCATTATAGAATGGTTCCAATTTAGCATAGCGGGCGTGATAAATTTCTTGGCCTTGCTTATCAATATGAAAGTAACCTTGAGTGTCTTTGGCAATCGCAAAGCCTTTATGGTAAACATCCAGTTCTTCAAAATACTGCCCATGAATGAGTTCACCCTGTTTATCAATATGGGTTGATAACCCATTTTCATTGATAACAACTGCAATACCGTATTTGTAGTCTCCTACATATAAATACTTTCGGGAATAGAGTGGGTTACCTTTTTGAACAATATGAAAATAACCGCCTTGTTGATCCATAACGACACAAGCACATTCTTGATAATTGCCTGCCCAAGCATAGCGTTTTTGATAAATATCCTGTCCCTGAACGTCAATATGAAAAAAACCATGCTCATCAGCCACCGTGGCTATGCCACCATAAAAACCAAACGCTTTTTTGAATTGACGTTCAAAAACTTGTTTTCCTTGAATATCAATAAAATAGGCTTGTTCATCCTTTTCTACGGGTGCATAACCAGGCGGATAATGAAAACTCATAACGCGCTGAAATCGTGTTTCATATAAGGGTTTTCCATCAATGAAATGATGAGTTTCATCAAGCGAAATTTGAATAGAATTTAACAAGGTTTTCGTAACAGACATGTTTGACAGATATTCTTGGTTTTATAGTTCAAGCAGAGTTCTTCATACTGCTTTGAATTAAACATCTCCAATAAACTCATTTTTTGAAATGAGCCAAAATCACCCAGCGTTACCCTTTTTTCTGAGGGAGCGCAACACACGTTATAATTCCCATCTTGATCTATCCACAGTTCTTTACCAAGAAATGGACATTCATAAGCGTCTGGAATCAATTGCTCAAGATTGGATTTTTCGGCTAGTTTATCAAAAGTTTCCAATTGGATATGACGACGGTACGAGACAATGGTGTTAATAAACTGATTCCAAATGCCAATGTTATTTGGATGACGCATATTCTCGATTTCCAATTCTGGCCAATTAACCCAGAGATGATGTCCTTTGACACGATTGACTTTATGCTTAATAGCAAATTCAATGATTTCACGGATTCCCTCCAGATTGTTTTTCATGAAAGTCACTTGTAGCGTAACCGTAGGTGGATTTGGCTGACTTTTTCGTTTATCTCTTATTTTTAAATAGGTTTTGATATTATTAAGTACCTCTTCAGTTTGCGTGTTTACCATCACCTGTTCATTGATATTCGGTGAGATACCGTTAATGGAAATTTTGGTATCACTGGTAATTGGCAAAAGTTTTTTGCCCCACGCTTCAGCACCCAGTTTTGGAAAAGTGCCATTGGTGGTTAAATTCAACTTGATGTCCGATTGGGAGATTTCATCAATAAAAATCTGAAAATAGGGATACAGCAAAGGTTCTCCCATCGTGCTGGGTATGATTTCTTTAACCCCAATCTTTTTGGCTTCAATTAAAATCTCACGCAAAAGCGTTGGTTCCATGCGTTTACGCTTAACCGATTTTCTAGCCGCATAGATACTATGCGTATCGCACATGATACAATTCAAATTACATTGATCTGGACTTGTGTCAATTGTAATACGCCAAGGTTTTTTTTCACTCATTGGTTTTTCACTTGATGATAAATTTGCCGAACAAACTGAGCATCCTCTTGAATGTCTATCACTTCCTGCTTGGAAACGGTGAGCGAATTCAACATGACTGGGTTGGCTGTGATTTGAAGGACTACATTTTGTAGCGATTGAGCATTCCCCACTTCAAACAGATAACCATTTATCCCATCGTTTACCAATTCTTTCATGCCCCCAAGATTAGAAGTTATCACCGGGATGCCCGCTAAAAAAGCTTCTTGAATAACCAAAGGAGAATTTTCATACCATAAGGAAGGCACAATCAGCACATCTATGTTGGCTAACACAGATTGAATGGAATGGTTATCATAACCCCCTTTGAAATGAATATTATCAAATTGCAGAAATCGCTTTTCTTGGCCGATTTGCCCGTAAATATTCAGTGTCGCATCAATGTTTTTGAAAGCATCAATCAACACGCGAATCCCTTTCGTAGGAATAATACGCCCCATAAAACCAAATTTGATTTTGGATTGTTGAGTATAGGTTTTAGGGCGGTAATTAATTTTGCGAGTATCAAATCCATATTTGGAATAAACGACTTTTTCTTCAGGAACACCTTGTTTGAGATAAAAGTCACGTAAGGTATGAGAAGGTGAGAGAAAAATATCTACCCAATCAATCACAGATTGCATATGTTGTAATGTTTTCTCGACTTCTGATTTTGTAGGATGATAAGGTGAACAAGCCAAACAACGATCCACTGAGGGGCTTTGACAAATTTTGCCATCCTGATTGATAAGTTGCCCTTTAACGCAAAACATCCAGAAATCATGGATAGTAAAAACAATTGGCAAACCATATTTCTGTTTTGCGATAGGTATCAATTGAGTAGATAAATGCGATAAATGACCAAAATGAACTAAATCTGGTTTTAATTCCTCTAAGTAAGCTTTGAACAAACCGTCCATTTGGCTGTCATAAAATTTGTGTTGATATTGGTAATCGCGACGAAATTTATTAACCCGCCTGACAGGAATGTTCTGATAGCACTCATCATAGACTTTATATTCCGGATCAAAAGCGTTTTCAACGCTGGTGAAAACCGAAACGTCTTCGCCTTGGGATCGAAGTGCTTTCACTAAGTGGTAGGAATAAACTTCAGAACCTGCCATATAATCGGGCGGGAATCCATGGATGACTTTTACTATTTTCATTTTACACTCAACTCCATATTATAAAGATATTCGGTAATAGATTTTTGTATCCCTTCCGGTACGTGTTCAAGTCGTGATGCTATCGCTTTTTGTGGCGATAGTATCACTCAAAAAATCTATCGTATCAATATTTTTGACGTTAAGTTTTGTACACAACCCAAATGAAAACTGTCAATTCCAAAACTTCTTACCACCTATCAGTTGGTTTTTACACAGAGAACACGGAGTTACACAGAGTTTCACAGAGAAATTTTAGACTCTGTGTAACTCTGTGGTACCCTGTGAACTCGGTGTTAAAAAATAATGACTTTGATAAACTGATAGGTGGTAAGCATACGCCACAAAAAAGCGATAGCATCACGGAACACTTATAAAATCAATTGGTTATAATTGTTGTCCTGTACACAGCTTCAGTACTTTAAGTGATAATTAATAGTACACGGTAAAAACCGTTGTAATAAACTGGATTTGCTTAAAACACTATAATAAATAGTCTCAAAAGCACCTCTGTGGATTAAACTTGGGTAGAAGCTTAATGATAAATCTAGCCCTGCTTCAGATGCAAGTGCTTGGATTTGTTTGTATATCAAAACATCTTCTGGAACCACAGGCCTTTTTCTATTGACACGCCAATGAGCTATTTTATGGAGGATAGCAAGACAAGAGGGTTCATAGAAATAAAAACAATGACCTCCAGGTGTTAGCACTGCTCCTAAAAAGTTGGACAAAGTTGGACATTTTTAGGTAATTCGCTCTCTGTTGATAATCCAGAAGGATTGCAACTAGAGTCCTGGTTGAGCAGTCCCAACCGGTGTCGCTCAGTCCGTT
>QNER01000335.1 GCA_003646175.1 Candidatus Parabeggiatoa sp. nov. 1 | reverse complement strand
CATCAAGATAACGCTGGACTCTGGTGAGTCCATCGAAGCCACGGCCGAACACCCTTTTTATATCAAGGGCAAGGGCTGGAATCCTGCTAACAGCCTGAAAGTTGGGCAAGCGTTGCAGTTGCATAATGGTACGACGGTGGTGGTCAAGGAAGTCGATACCAGCGTGCGCGTTGAAAGGGTGTATAATCTGACGGTTGCCAATACTCATAACTACTTTATTGGTAGGGATGGGGTGTTGGTGCATAATGCAGACAAGTGCTATGATAATATAATCCAAAAAATCATGGATTATCTAGGTGAGGGTTTCAAAGCAAAAAAAACTGACCACGGTTCTGATCTAATCCTCACTTCCAAGGATAAGTCAAAACAGATAAGATTTGATATTTCAAATCCTCATGGACTGGATCCTCATGTCAATTTTGAGACCTTTAAACCTAAGAATCGTTACCCAGGTGATGACCGTTGGAAAAGAACCGAGGACCTACATATTTACCCAAAAAATGAATAGGCTTCCCACTTAAGAAGATACACTTTTAACAACAGATGCTATCCCTTAAAGAGATAGTATCTGTAAAGGGTTAAGTGTATATAGTTCACCTGAAAATTATGGACACATTGTTGGTTGAATTAGAAACAGAAGGTTTGAATCGACTAAATCAAGGCGATATAGAACAAGCGGCTAATATATTTGCTAAAATTGTTAGTAAGCTGCCTGATTATGAACATGGAATGTGTTTTTATGATCTTGCCGGTTGTTTAGAAGACCTTGGTAATTTTGAGAAAGCCGAAGAAAATTATCTGGCTGCAATCAAATATGATCCTGATGACTTGATTCGATTAGGGGGATATGCCTCTTTTTTGTATCTGCACGGTGATCCCAAAAAAGCCTTTGATGCTCATTTGCATCTGTTGTTTTTAGAAAGTGAGCGGGGCCAAACAGAGGATGTAGAAAACACCACTTTGGCTGTAAAAGCATTAGGGAAACGTCTGGGATTATCAGAAAATGAGGTAGAACGCAAAATTAACGAACAAGTCAGCTAATGAAGGATTAATGCCTGGTGGGTTTTAGCTCAAGCTAAACCCACCTTTTTTTTGGTTAAGAGTTACTTTGACAAACACCGAAAACAGCCTCATATCCACCCAAATCTTCGATTAAAGTGGGTGACAAAGTGCTTTCGTCTGATGAGAGAACCGAAACGACGAGCTATCAGCCGGTGATGGCCGTGATTCAGGGCGAACAGCGGTATCAAATCATCAAGATAACGCTTGATTCTGGCGAATCCATCGAAGCCACAGCCGAGCACCATTTTTATATCAAGGGTAAAGGTTGGAATCCCGCTAATAGTCTGAAAGTTGGGCAAGCGTTGCAGTTGCACAATGGTACGACGGTGGTTGTCAAGGAAGTCGATACCAGCGTGCGCTTTGAAAAGGTGTACAATCTGACGGTTGCCAATACTCATAACTACTTTGTTGGTGGGGATGGGGTGTTGGTGCATAATTGTGTAAAGGGGGCTACCTCTCGTATTAAAGAAAGTTCTAAATTGGTACGCGAAGCTAAAAAAGCTGGGAAATCACAGCAACGAGGGATTGATAAATTGACTAAGGAACTTTACGAAGGCAATTTAAATCCCGTGATAGGTACTAAACCAATTGGTAAAGGAATATCCTAGGCACGTCATAGTAGTGGAGCAAGAGTCTATTTTCGACAGAGAAATGGCCAGGTAGAAATTTTAGGTAAATCTGATAAATCAAACCAGAAAACGGTTATAGATGAAATCCTGAAAGTGTTTGGACATCAATAATTGTTGGCCATTGTTTTAATGAGTGATTCTATAAACTCTTAAGGTTTAAGTTTTATCTAATTATCGAAACAATGGCCAGTTCAAAAGAAAGGCTTAAAAATGAAAATGTTTTTTAAGCAAGCCACAAGTTATGTTTTTGATATGACATTGTCGCCTCAAAAAGAAAAAGATGACAGAAAATCATGTTCAAGAATTAAGATTAAGTCGTGAGAAATTAAGGATGGCATTTTCTTTTAATTTAATTATTAGAACGGGTATAAATGGTATAGACAGGGAAAATGATAATGTTGATGTTGAAGTTCATTTTCCAAGTGGAGAAACATACGTTGCCACATTTTTTACCTTAACCAATATTCAAACTTTATTTGAAAAGAATAGAATGACTGGGGAATGTAAAAATGGTTGGTATTTTCAGTGTCCTGATATGATTATTGTCGAAGAACTTACAGAAGGCGTTGTCCGCGAAACCGTTCAAGATTTATTAGAAAATGGAGAATTTGAACATGCTTTTTTAAAAATAGAAGAAACTGAATAGCGCGTATTATTTTTTCTGGCTCCAACGCGAAACCGTTGGCGCTTTTTTTTTCATTCCTTTTAATCTTTCACTCGCACACTAAAAACGCCCTCAAACCCATCTCCAAAGAACCGAAACGACCCTTTACCAACCCGTATGACAGCCATTCAAGGTTGGTTTAAGCGGTATCAAATCATATCGATCACGCTAGATTCGGGCGAATCCATTGAAGCCACTGCCGAACATCCTTTTTATATCAAGGGCAAGGGCTGGAATCCTGCCAATAGTCTGAAAGTTGGGCAAGCGTTGCAGTTGCACAATGGTACGACGGTGGTGGTTAAGGAAGTCGATACCAGCGTGCGCGTTGAAAGGGTGTATAATCTGACGGTTGCCAATACTCATAACTACTTTGTGGGTGGGGATGGGGTGTTGGTGCATAATGCAGACAAGTGCATAAAACTCACTACAGGTGGTAAACGCAAAATTGGAAATCTGACTGATCTTAAAGATGTGAAAGCATCTGATGCCATTAAGCAACGAGGTGGCGGAGCATCCCAAATTAACCAATTGCAAACAGGTTATGAAAAAAAGACAGTCGGTGAACTTGCAAATCTTGCCGCTGCGGGTGATGCTGCGGCCGAAACAGCAATAAAGATAATTAAGCAAGCATCGAGTAAAGCACAGAAGTATGGTGGTAGGTAAGATGAGCCTTTAGTTTTGGTAGTCCGGTAAATATGAGTGATGGCGGTTTTGAAGAATCCGAAGTTTTACAGGGGATATGGCTTCTTATCACTATTTACCGGGCTATTTTTTTGATGTAAGCGAGACGATAATGAGACATTTAATGAGAACCGTTGTATATGAAAGTGGTCAATTTGTGAATGTCGAATACTTTTTTCATCAGAACTTACCCGCAGAAATTGGCGCAATCAAGCTTTGGTTTCAAAAAGAAGTATTTTTGGTGATTGTCAAACCTGATGATGATTCATTAGAAATAACAAAAGAGCAGATTGATCGTGTTTTGGAAGAAGAAGGTTATAAAAGCACTCAGATGTCCAATGAAATACCGTGGAAATTAGCTATTGGCAATCATGTTAGATGGATTTGGGCTCTGGTCAATCAACAAGGCTATCTTGATGGTTTACAATTTGAATTTGCTGATAATATCAGTCAAGAACAGGTAATTATTCAGCTTATCGCTATAGCTTCTCGGATTGATATAAAAACGGTACATTGAAACCATGTAAGCCAGGTAGCCAGGTAGGGTGGGCAAACATAACCACTGTAATACTTACAATCGTTTGCTCACCAATTTTTTAGAAAGTTTTTTCTCAGATTTGGTCCACAAATCATTTAGGATGCTTATAACAATGAGCTAGAAATGCTTATTAACTTAGCTCAATTGACGGATTTTCGGCAGGTATAAATTGTTGTTTGAAAGAGAATGCGATGGCTGATTGGAATCAATTTAAAAAAATAACTGAGGCACTGTGGGAAAATTATAGCCCTTATGAAGAAGGGGTGAGTGGTTTTCAAATACAAACGGGTACCAAGTGGAATAGTGGATTGTCCATTTCCGAAATCAAGGATTTAGAAGTCTTATTTGGCATAGAACTTCCCTTTGAATACCAAAGAATGTTGAAGATTATTAATGGATTTGATAGGGAAAATGTTGATTTTTACGAAGAAGAAAAACAGTATTTCAGATCGTGTTATAAATACCCTGATGATTGGAAAGTTGTTAAAGAGTTCATAGCAGAACTTTATGATAATCTGAAACATATCAAAATCGCCTTAAAAGAGCTAGAACTGGCGGAAAAAGAGATTAAAGGATTTATACCGCTATACGGTCATCGTGCTCTGGTTTTTTTTGAAAACTTAGAACTGACACCCGTGATATCAGCTGTCGGTAATGATGTCATAATTTATGGGCATTCACTGATTGAATGTTGGAAACGTGAGTTTGAATTTGAAGAAAACTTTTAATTTAAAGCGAACGTCGCATGGGTAGCTAGGTAGAGTGGATAGAGCGAGTGTGCGCCATGGGTTAAATATAGGGTGGATTTTGCTGTATGTGGCGAAACCCACCTTTGCCCGGCAAGAACTCACCCACCTGCCGTTCACCCAGACAAAGCTTTTAAATCGGCAAATCAGAGAATGACAGGCCCTTAAACCGCCGAATCGTCCAGAGCATAACTATGTTTACAATGAACTAGACTTGCAAACCGAGTATTAAGCACCTGAGATTGGTTTGGTGGGCAACAAAAAGACGTTGGGTGGCTACGACATCAAACAGAAGTCACACTCTATCAAGGTAATGTCAACCAGATGGCGGCCTTACCACCTATAATTTTTATGTAACTCCTTAATATATAATGATATTAATAAAAAACAGTGTTTAAGATAAATTTTATGTTGGTTTTTCATAGAGCATTGGATCGGTCACTAAACATTGGGCTTTTGACTTTAGCAAACGGAAAGTTTGAATGAACATCGAGACGCAAACTTTGTTATGCTCTGCGTAAATTTATCATTTTCAGGTTTTTGTTGTGCTTTTTTTTCTAAAGGTGAAGGATTTTGCAAAGCCTCAAATCAAACAGCACATGCACAAAATGCGTCACAAATGAGATACACGCGAAGGACTATTGACAGCTTAGTTTTTTTCAATATTGATCACTAAACAAGCTGTCAATAGTCCTTTGTCTCCCTTATGCTAGCACCGCCCGAAAAGTCTTCGGTAAATCCATGGCAATGATCTTGGCGATATCGTGCCCCGGTTCATGTCATATTCCAATGTTCGTTAAAACTAACTGTTCCGTTAAACAGATTTCCTCTTATTGAACCATGTTTACGTTTTTTTCGTGTGTTAGTGCTGGTTGAACCGGTATAAACGTAAAGCGTTGATTTCATTTGTTCCCGATAATGCCACCGGCCTGTTTTTTGCAATAGCCTATCAAACGATTTGTACCATAAAAACTAACACCTTGCAGAAGTACACAAGCATTCTCATTCACCCTAGCGCGTACTTTGTCTAATAAATTCTTTTGATAGGGATCAAAACCCATATTACCGGAACTCAAAACACTCTCGAAATAGCGTAAGCGTACCATTAAAATACGTAGGCGTACCTCTACTGAGCTTTGGTGGATAGACAAAATTATTGAAAAAGTGCTTGTTTGAGCCTTTGGATTCATAACGTCATCTGAGTCAACATGTTCATTAGCTTCTATCCTCCTTCAGCCATTGATAACGCATCTGAAGGATTTTCAGTCTCCAAGGGTTATGCATTGGCTATTGTAGCTTGGTTACAAATACGTGTTTCAATAGCTTTTATCGCCCTGGTTTTTCTTTGGTGGGGATCGCGCTTTGAAGCTAGCCGGAACGAATAGCTAAGATGTTTTTGAGTCACTCATATTTGAAATAGGTATCAATTGTAAATTTAATTTTTAATATTATATCTTATACAAAACTGATAGGTGGTAAGCCAGCATGGGTTTTCGTAGAGCCCTGTGACAATCCCCCGCTTTTAGCAGCCTTCGGTTGAGCCAATGGCGTTCGTTGCCAAATTTTTAATCGAGTATTAAATCTCATTCAAATATCATTTTAAAACGTTAGTGTTATTTAGGCCTCATTTTCTTGGGCCTATTTTCTCAAACCTATTGCACATTGACCCCATACACTAACTGTTCAACATTTTCTTGACCATGGCATTATTTTAATTTTTTTGTCAATTTTATACGATACCGGAAACCCTAAATTATAACTGACTTTTTTTAATAGCGTTTTCAAAATAATTTCCGTCTATCGTGGTTAAATCAATAACTTATATCGGACTTTGACGAGCCCGGTCCTAACTTGTGCATGTCTTGACAAACGGCTTCCTAAGCATCGATAAGGAAAATTTCATCTCGATATCTTTTTCGCAGTCAGATTCCCTGTCATTCGTGAATTATTGGTTCTTTGTTCTTGAAAATGCACTCACTCTTTTTCTATTGATGCATTAATTACTTTGGTTCCTTCGGCACAAGCCAAGTTTTGAGGCTATTGTACGCAGTATCCTTTTTCATTACGCGACGACAACAATTAAATTCTTGGGTAGTCTCGACAAACTGATGGAAGTACTGATTTTTGGTGAGCAAGCCTTTGATAAGAGAGAGTCAAATCCAAAGCACTTCTGCCCGCTTGCCCCCCTTATAGCATTTTCCGATTGCGTAAAATACAATTTTAGTTCCAGGTAGTTACACTGGCTATATTAATTTCGCACCTTCGGTGCTTTAAAACCTTTAAAATTTTAATATGTTTAACCTATTTTTGTATTTCATGCAATCGGGAAACGCTATAACTCTCATCCTGTAACTATGTTACTCATTTATTTTTAATACATACACGGATTTGTAGGGACTACGAAATTAATTTTGGTAAAATTTGCCAATAAGAACGTTGGTAACTTACCATTCGCTTAATAAAAAATACCAAAGCATCATTTCAAACTGCTAAGATGAAGGGTATATTTTTAAACCAAAAATGGCTATCCTATTTTAGTTAACCATTGGTGAGGAGAATAAACCTGAGAGCGACACTTTCTAAACAACTGCAAGATTTGACTCAAAACAGACGAACTGGTTATTATAGATTGATAGGATGATGTTGCTCTTTTTTAGCAAATGATGAAGATAGGGTTGCAAGAGGTGACTTACTAGGCACATACCAAAACATTGGAAACTTCGATACGTTAAGTTGGGGGTGGACAGCAGTCATTTGGTTAGCCTATATTGCTCAAAACTGTTTCAATCGAAAAGTCTCAGATCGATATTATATTGAAGGTATGCAAAACACGCTTGAGTTCGGTTTTAGTGCCAAAAGTAGAACCACCAGATTTTGACTTCTGAGAGTGAAAATTGTTTGCTGAAATCTAAAGCAAACCTAAATACTGGCCCCAAATTGAAAAGGAATTAAATGAGAAAATCATAAAAGTTCACCAACTGCCGATTGACGCTGTGCGGTGCGATGCTTTGATGTTTCCGGAAATCATTTCGTTACTTCAGTGAGGGTTAATACAATTTGGACACCTTTAAGACGACTCTAATCTCCCACACAGACAGGTGATTCTTAAGCATTCTTTCTTTTTTATCGTCAGGTTGGATTTGACACAAGCCTTTAAATATAAATTACTTACTGATGTTACGCGCATTGCTTCGACGATGTCACAGTTTGTGCAATAAAGCGAAAAGTTCCATACCATGATGATGTTTGGTGAAAGGGCAACCGCAAAGGGGGCAACCGCAAAGGGGTTGCCCCTACAATATGTAATTAAATGTAGGGGCAATCCTTTATGGTTGCCCCTCTGGACTCATTTTGAAGCGTTGTGCGTAACATGAGTTACTTATAAAACGTTTAGCATGGCGTATTATTGGAGAATTATATTAATGATTCGATTTATTTATAAAAAAACCGAAGAACAGCATGTTTTTAAAGGAATTTCGCTGACCATAAAAGTATTGGTGCTAACTTTGTTGATTAGCACCGTTGTGTGGATATCCCTTGATT
>QNER01000334.1 GCA_003646175.1 Candidatus Parabeggiatoa sp. nov. 1 | reverse complement strand
TTCTTGTCTCTTCAAATCATCAAAAATGGCTTTAAAGTCATTATTGAATTTTTTGGCATGTTCTTCTCGAATTTGTTCGAGTTCTTCAATAATGGGATCTTTCCACATATTTATTCCCCCATCAATGTTTCAGGTGTACAGAATATCGGCATTTCATAACCTGCTTGTGTGCTGATATTGGCAATGCTTTTTTGTATTTCAGCGTTGGCAATATGTTTACAGTTCCAAGTCATCAGATAATCCACTCCATAAGTGATTGCCATTGAGATATGAAAAGCATCTTCCCGTGCTTTGGTTGGAATCACTTGTTGGGATAACAATTTATCTGCTAACGCTTGTACTTCGGAGTTAAATTCCAGTAAAGCGATGTCTTGTAAAGCATTCAATAGTTTGGAAGCCGCTTGTGGATCACCATAACTTGCTTCTTGAATCACGAGCTGTGAAGTGTACAAATCAAACTGATCACGACGATTTTCCCACCAATCTATCGTTATCTTTTGGTGGGCGGCTTGAATTAAGTCGCTACTTAAACGAGCGGTTAAGTAGCTGACGACGCTTGTTTCAATATAAACTATTGGTTTGATTAATGGATGAACCATGCTTGTTAAGTCTATCTCAAGTAAGCCTATCGAAAGCGGCTAAAGCTGTCAAACTTAGCCATTCCCCCAAAATTATTCGCTCACCGCGAGTTTCTATAATTGTCAGAATCAGAATTGACAGAATTTGGTGGGCAACGTTGTTACCCACCCTACATGGCTGATTTCTATGTACTTTACATATAATTGAATCAGTGTCCAAAACGCCCAAGATAAATCTTGGACTCCAAAACGCCCAAGATAAATCTTGGAGTCCAAAAAATATTGGACTCCAAAAATACAGGGTGGTTTATTGAGGTGAATTTGGAGACACTAATTCTTTGCTGACAATCTCGCCGCCTTCATAACACCAAATTTCAGTAGGTCCCATGACTTCACCCTTGTCATCAAAATCAACGTTGCCAGACGCACCTTCGTAATTAATCGGCTTGCCAGCTTGCAAAAGCTCAAAGGCCCGTTTTAAGTCTTCAATGCTGGCATTAATTTCTTCACCGGGCTGCCCGGCAACATCACGCAACTGATCACGAAGGCCTACTGGGGTAGTGGAGCCATTCTGCACCTGAGCCGCGTAGGCGGCTAATGCTTCGATGATGACGGCATCATAAGCGTTAGGCAAAAACGGTGCGGTTGATGGCGATTCGCCATATTCGGCTTCATAGCTAGTATTGAAATTCAAAAGTGAAGCCGTTTGGGCCGCGCCGGGGCCCGTACCACACATGCCCTCTAGTACATCAGCCCCGACCACTTCAATCAATTTTTCTGACTTACTCGCATCCACAAACAGGAACTTGTCAAAGAATCCATTCTTAAGGGCTTGAGGCAGATAAACGCCAATCTGTGCTGGGAAACTGATGGCAACCAGAGCCTCAGGTTCTCCACCCAGGGCGGCTTGGGACAATTCGCTTTGATAACTGGTAGTCTTGTCTTCGTGTGGGACCGAGGCAACGACGCTACCCCCTAATTTTTCAAAGTTTTCTGTGAAAACCGCCATCAAACCACGACCATAAGGATCATCAATATAGAGTATTGAGACTTGTCGATAACCGGCATCATAAGCCATTGAGGCTAAAACAAGACCTTGCGTTGTATCGGAAACCGCAGTACGGAACAGAAAATCATGGCCAATATCCGCCTCAAGAACGGTGATTTTAGGAGAGGTTGCGGCGTAGCCCATTTGCGGCACTTGGTTGGGAATAGCGACTTGTTCTGCAATAGGAATAGTCACACCACTGGTAGCGGAAGCAATAAGTGCAGCAACGTCCCACGTCTCAATCAACGGACGGGACGCTGAAACGCCAACGGTGGGATCGGTTTTACTGTCTGCTACGATCAGAGTAACGGGATAACCCGCTTTTTCCAGATGCTTGATAGCCAGTTTTGCCGACTGTAGAAAGGATTTTCCAAATTCAGACCAGGAACCCCTCAAAGGAAAAACCCCCCCTAATTTTACACTCGATATCGGGTTTATCCGTGGCTCGATCTTTCGCGTTACTGGCGAATAATTTCTAAATTCCTCCGCAACCAAATCCACCAGCAGTGTGTCGATATTACGGCAATTACCACGTTGACAGGCTTCTTCCAACATAGTAAAGCGGTCTCCACCATTGGCCAAAAAATCATTAGTAGCGACTTGATACGTCTTGTCCATATCAATGGCCGTACCCTCTATGCTGAGACTGGTAACAACCCCACCTTCAAGCAACGCATCCGAACACGCTTTATGGTCACAATAATTGACTTGCATCCCAGCGATGTTTGGAAACGCGCTGGTTGCTTCACCGCCTGCGTGAGTTAAACCATGATCTAACGCAGCCACTAACTCACGGCCAGTCACCTCTAAAACCACCAGCGTATTACCAAAAGGTAGTGTCATCAACAATTCGGCAAGCGTCACCTCGCCTTCACCGATGCTGGTACGCAGGATACCCGTATTTGTCAAGGCAGCAACAGCGCCCTCGTTTTTAGCCGCCTCCAACATCACATCAGCGACGAGATTACCGAGTGCGCTTTCTTGGTAACGTATAATATCTTCGTTCCCATGAAAAAACATCCCAGCAACCCCTACCACCTCAAAGTTGTTGGGCATCAAAGTGGCTTGAGTGACGGCTATACCGTCTTGAGAACACACAATATCGAGGGGTGCTAGGACATCGCCATTTTCATCAAAGTTAACCTCGCCAGACGCACCGGTGTAGTTAATTGGCTTACCGGCTTGCAACAGTTCTCTAGCCGGTTTCAAATCCTCAATACCGGGTTTGATTTCCTCGCCGGGCGGCCCGGCCACTTCACGCAAATGATTACGAATGGAAAGTGGGGTGATGACTTCACCGTTCTTCTTCGCAGCCCACGCGGCTAACGTGGCGACAATGACTGCATCATAAGCGTTCTCACTAGTCAGTTGCGGTGAGGATTCACCATATTCAGCCTGGTAACTGGTATTGAATTTGTCTAGTGAATCTGTGGAGACAAAACTCGGTGTAGCCGCACATGAACCGTCTGGTATCGCCACCCCGGCCATTTGCTCAAGGATGGTTTTGGACTGCGTTGGAACCACCGCCAGAAATTGTTTAAAGAATCCACCCACAAGGGCTTCTTTCATATAGACGCTGGCGTGTTCTGGGGTACTTAAGGCTACCAATGCTTCTGCACCTTCTTGAGCTGCTTGTTGCAACTCATTTTGATAACTGGTGGCAACCTCAACACTGAGCGGTATCGCAGCGACGATCTTGCCCCCCCAGTTTTCAAAGTTTTCCTGAAAAACGTCGCTGAGGCCTTGATTATCAGCAACGTAAAATATCGCCAATTTTCGGTAGCCTTGATCGTAGGCAGCCTTCGCTAAAACAATGCCATAAGCTGCATCAGATACGCTAGTACGGAACAGCAAATCCTGATCGCTATCTACCGGAAGTTCGGTGATGACATATGAGGAAGAACCGTAGGAAATCTGCAATACTTGGTTAGGAATCGTGACTTGTTCTGCAACAGCAGTGGTCACGTTATTGGATGATCCGCCCACGAGAACTTGCACGTTATTTTCTTCGACCAACTGACGCGCAGCGGCCACGCCATCAGTGGCATTCGTTTTGCTGTCGGCGGATAGCATCTCAACCTCAAAGCCGGCTTCGGTCAGATGTTTGATGGCCAGTAAAGCCCCATTGTATGGCTTTTCTCTGTAAAACTCAGATCCTATACCGCTAAAGGGGAAAAGGCCGCCAATTTTAAGGGGGCCTAACTGTACTGCCTTAGTGAGTACAAATTGCAAAGGCTCGGTATTCGGCATCATTTCAAAAACCGCCTTATAATGCACTAAACCTTCACTCCTACCGCTGACTTCCACGGTGGGCATAAGCAGAGTGTTATTTTCTATAGAGAATGTGGCTGAAACCGGCGTGGTTGCAGAAGCCTCTTTGACATCCTGAAGGACAAATATCATAGGGTCTTGGTTTTCTGTCAACCAATCCATGTTTACATCGAAGACACCGCTTGGTCGTGCATCTACGATTGGCAGGTGCAATTTGCCGGTTGTCCATGAAAAAGAGGGATATTCCACTTCAGCAGGGACATGACTCGCCAATCCTAGTAGGCTCAGCCCAATTGGGATTGTTCGCTTTTTTTTCATTTTCAAAATCTCCAAAAATTGAGAGTATGGGATAAAAGGTAGTCTCTACCAACCAAAACGGGTATTAAAAATTAATGACATTTAAAACCCTTGAAGGAAAAGTCGTTTCGTTTACAAAAACACAGCGGGAACTTTTTGAAAACACATTAATTTCGAGGAAAGGCAATTGGCTGCAATGTCCGTGCCAATATGCCCGACTTAACTTTAACTTTATTATAAACTTATCTTTGGGTAATGGGATCTTTGACACAAAAGACAGCATCGCTCTCAAGGCGGGCAAAGATTGGGTAATAGGGTTTGAATAATACCGATAATAATTAATTAATTAGTGTCTGAACGAAAACTCCTTGCCTAAATGTCAGAACGATGAACAGAGAAATCTTAACATTTGACACACAACCAAAATATTTCTTGAACCTTTATCTTCATTATACATCAGGAGATTAGATGGTTTTCGTCCAAGCACTAATTATCTCACCACCTATCAATTTTATAGTATTATATCTCCTTCATTTTAAACAGGTTGAAAAACAATGAGTTCTGTCAAAAAATGAGCAATACAAATCACGTCAGGTTTTAGCCAAATATTACCTTCTTTACGCAAAGTACTTCGGGATAATCTACCTATGGCTTGAGCTCCAATGATAGAAGCGAGAACAGCGAATACCGCAATGCTAGCAGCCTATCTACCACTGGAGTTGGAACGACCGGATTTGCGGGAACAATGGTTGCGGCGTTTGCTATCAAACCAATTTCTAGTGGCTTTTGATATAATGATACCTTTTGCCTGCCAAACCTGACAAAATGCGGCCAGTCACAGGCCAGTTATCCAATTTCGTCAGGGTCAAACAGATATTGGAGACCGTTTTGCTATCTTGACTATCAGTGGGAGCAAAGGTGATCGGGCCTGACCGCTTACATGGATTGTCGAAAAATGAGCCGCGAATATCGGCTGGCAAGGGCTGCAAATTTTGCTTGAACGGATATTGGCGTGGTTGCCTTCAGTCTCGCAAGTCATGCTGTCGGCCGACCGTTTTTATCCTTCAGAAAGTCTGTTTGAATGGCTGAAAAAGCATGGTTGGCAATATCGCTTGCGCCTTAAAAGCAACTATCTGGCTGACCTTGGTAGAGGTGATTTGATAAGCCCTTACGCACTCGCTTCAGTCCTTTGGTCCCGCTATGAAGCTAACGTATCGCTATTTCAATGTGCGGTGATGACGAACATCGGCATCCTTCATGAGTCTGGCCATTTCGATCCTTGGATTATCGCGATGGATTGTCGCCCAAATCGCGCCAAAGTACTCGACTATGCATCGCGTTGGTGCATCGAACCTATGTTTTCAGATTTAAAAAGCCGCGGCTTTGGCTTGGAAGATACTCACCTTGAAAATACCAATCGTCTCGACAACATGATGCTGATTATGGCTTTGGCGATGTATTGGTGTGGGACTAAAGGGCATGATTTGGCATTCAACAATCCCACACCCACTGAAAAAAAAGCCTGTGAAAACGCTGAAGTGGACCATTGGTCAATTCGCAAAGCCTATCGTTCTGCATTGTCATGGTTTCAAAGGGGCTTACGTCTTTTAATTAGCCGTGCGCAGAATTCGCAACTTTTGCCTGAATTCGCTGTGGTTTTAAGAATTGTGATAGGTGGTGAGGGGCTGGCCATCGACATGGTAACTGGCGACTTCGGTTTTAACCCCATCAGGAGTACTAATGGTTTGCAATAACGCATTGGCATTGTAGCTAATCGCGGTATTGAGCGTATTGACAATACCCCCGCCTTGGGCGGTAATCGCGGTGGGCTTACCGGCGGTATCGCGTGGCAAACCGATAGACACGCCTTTAGGCGTTGTCATGGCCGTCGTGTCATGCGTACCATTGTATTGCAGCGCATAAGCATCACCGAGCGGCGGTTGCAGGGCGGTGAGATCGGTGTTGGCATAAGTCAGGCCGTAGGGATTGTCCACCTGATCCTCCATCTGCACCGGCAATAGCGATTCTGGGCTGCTGTCGGTGTGATAGCTGATATCTTGGGTGGTTGCACCCGAGGTATTCACTGGGGTGATTTTCACCACGCGCTGTTGTTCATCCCAGACAAACTCGGCCCCTTGTCCGGTGGGTGTCCGATATTTCAGCGTGTTAGCCGTTGCCCAATCAAACTGATAACTGCCGGTGTTGGCGGTGAGTAAGTGGTGGGCGGTGCGTTGTTTTTCCACCCGTGACTGCGCGTCATAATCCAGTTGCAAGGCGACTTTGTTATCCAAATCGGTGTGGGCATTGGCGCGGTAAATGCGGCGCAGTTTGCCATTGTAGTAGGTATAATGCCAACTATTGCCATTCATGTCTTTGACTTCGCCCAGAAATATCCCGGTGTAAATCAATTCGATGGTGCGGGATAACGGCGTTTTCCCCGGTAATTGGATTTGGGTGAGTTGCCCATTGGTGTGAATAAATTGAATGGTGCGCCCAGCGGTATCGGTGATGGTGTCCAGTTCATCGCCACTATAGATTAATTGCAGTTGATAGCCATTACGTCCAACGATGGCGGTGAGGCGTTGATTGGCATCAAACCGGTAGCGCGTTTGGGCTTTGGTGGTGAGTTCCCAAGCGTAGGGCTGATTGCTGACTGCGGTGAGGGTGGCAAAATTGCCGGGGCTACTCGCTTGCCAGACATCGCCCGCTTTGCTAAAGCCATCGCGCCGGCCGTCACCCCAAATCACTTCTGCATGGGTTTGGTTGGTATCGGTGCGGAGTAAGATATGATAGGCATGTGTCCAGCCAGGGCCTAGTGGCTGTGGCAATTCCACGCCAAAGCTGTCTTGGTTATCGGCGAGGCTGTTGTAAGCACGAGTGAACACAAACGGGATTTCTTTGCCCGGTAGCGCTGCATCGACTTCTTCATGGAAAAAGTTGCCAGTGACGGCATTTACGCCAAAGCCGGCGGTGGGGGTGGCGATGCCATTGCGAGAAGGACTACCCAGTAAATATCCTTCAAATGAAAATGAAGAAGCGCAAGCCGTTTGCGTTGTCTCCCAACCGGGATTTTTTTATCAAGAAAGGCGATAAGTTTTGGATCAGATGTGGTTAGACAATGATTATTACTTAAACCTACAGAACCTACAGAATTCAAATTGGCGAAAGCAGTTAAGTCAGGAATAGGACCACTCAATTGGTTATTCGACAAAATAAGCACGTACAAAGAGACCAAATTACTCAAGCTGAGAATTGAACCAGTCAGCTGGTTGTTATCTAAAAAAAGCATTCCCAAACGAACCGAAGCACTTAAGTCGGGAAATGAACCTGTCAACTGGTTGTTACTTAAAGCAAGCCCTCCCAAATCAACCAAAGTACTTAAGTCGGGAATTGAACCGGTCAACTGGTTATTATTTAAATAAAGTACACGCAAATCAACCAAAGCACTCAAGTCGGGAATTGAACCGCTCAATTGATTTCCAGATAAATAAAGTGCACGCAAATCAACCAAAGCACTCAAGTCGGGAATTGAACCGCTCAATTGATTTCCAGATAAATTAAGGTCCTGCAAATTAACCAAAGTACTTAAGTTTTGAATCGGACCATTCAACTGATTGCCTGATAAATCAAGGTCCTGCAAATTAACCAAAGTACTTAAGTTTTGAATCGGACCATTCAACTG
>QNER01000333.1 GCA_003646175.1 Candidatus Parabeggiatoa sp. nov. 1 | reverse complement strand
GCGTATTCCCATTCATCCTCAGCGGGTAAACGATACTTGTGGCCGGTTTGTCGGCTTAACCACTTAGTATAAGCGGTGGCCTCATCCCAAGAGACATTCATGACCGGCCGATTGTCCCGCCCCCAACCTTTATCTTTTGGTAGTTCTCTGTTAGTCGCTTCGGCAAACTTGTCATATTCGGCAAAAGTCACTTCATAACGCCCAATCGCGAAACGATCAACGGAAACTTCATGCACCGGCAACTCATTCCGTTCGCCAGTGCCCTGAAGATCACCCATGCGAAAGTCCCCAGCTGGAATCCAAACCATTTCAGGGCCGGCACTACCGTCTGATAACGTGTCGCTGAAAAAGTCAGAAGCAGTCGGCGTAAATACTGGGGTCATTGGAACCCCCGTATAAGTCCCAACAACACCAAATATCGTGACCCCCTTTCTAATATTTTCCGGGGCTAAATTGGGATCGCCAGTACAATCCATTGCGCTGCCATCGCGAGTATCTGGCTTGCTCGCCGATAAGCGATTGCAAAAATCCTCAATGTTGTACATCATGTTACTAATATCCTTTGGCGGGGCCGAAGAATCGTTTGGGCTGCCCGCCAGCGCAGCGGACGGTAACAGCATTAACAGACTGAGTTTATGACGGTTTTTATCTAACATACATTTAGCTCCTTTTTGCTAAGAGAGGTGAGAGTAGGAGTGCAAGGCGAACCTTGCACGAAACGAAAATGACGAATCACGGCGTAGGCGAAGGCAGCGGAGGTACTTCTACAAGGATTTTTTCCCGGTTAAGTAACTGTGACACCTGCTGCATACGTCGCATGAACTCTAGCACCAGTGGGCGATTATCCGCTTCTGGGTTAACAATTTCTGGCACGATGATGAGTACTAATTCAGTGCGCTTCTCCGAGTTTTTGGTTGAAGAAAACAGCGTCCCTACCAAAGGCAAATCTTGCAATACCGGTATTCCATTCTTATCGTTGTTGCTATTGACTTGAATCAAACCACCTATGACTATCGCAGTACCATCACGCACAACAACGTAAGTTTCTATTTTGCGTTGATCAAATGATTGCAGATTTTGAGTGGTTCTTGTTGGACCCAATAAGGTCAATTCTTGGAAAATTTTCATGTTAATAATGCCATCGTCATTGATGCGTGGTGTCACCTTAACGGTAATACCAGTATCTTTATATTGCACATCCTGAGACAATTGCTGGTTACTGTAGCTAGACGTATTGACCCCACTCAGAAATGGCTCATTAGAACCCACATTAATAGAGGCTTCTTCGTTGTTACGCACTAAAAGAGACGGCCGTGACAAAATACTAATGTCGCTTTTTGAAGCCACAAAATTTAACAACGCGTTCAAGCTACCCGATAAATAATTAAGAGAAAACCCGGTGAGTCCCCCAACTTGAGTCACATCACTATCATTTCCGGGAGTGACACCGGCCGGAAAATTGCCGCTGGGCACACTTAAATTCGAGCCTACAGAAGAAGTGCCGTTTTTAAAAAGTGCCCGCCAATCAATACCAAATTGCGTGTCTTTAGTCAAGCTCACTTCGGCAATAACCATATTCACCATCACTTCTTTAGGCACTTGATCCAGTGCATAAATGGTTTCTAGTAATTGCAGATAATCACGCGGACTGGCACGTATCAACAAACTGTTGGTACTTTCGTCAGCAACGATAGTGACTTCTATTTCGGCTGAAACTGGTAGTTTGCCACCCGGGGCTGTTGGCTTTGTTTTGGGAGGTGCTTTCTGCTTATTGCGTTCCCGTTTTTTTCTTTCTGCCGCCGCTTTCTTGTCTTCGAGTTTAAACACACTTGACAAAGTTGAGGCTAGTTTACTGGCTTCCAGATTTTTGACGTTATAGATAAACACCTGTTCGCCGCTGTCTTCCGCCTTTTCATCCAGAACATCAACCCACAATGCGACTTCATTAAAACCAGTATTAGGCGGGGCTATTACCACAATGGCATTGATGCGCTCTAGGGCAATTACTTGATAAGTCGGTTGAGTTTTGCCATAAAGGGCTTTTAGGATTTTATCCAAATCGGCTTGCACATCAGTCGCTTTAGAATTAACCAACCGAAATAAACGCATACCACGATGCAAAAATGGATCGGCATCAATGATGCTGAGCAACTTATTGACACGCGCCAACCGGGACGGTGTCGTCATAATGCCAATCACATTTAGGGTGGGCAAAGTAATAACACGCCCTTTCGGTTGTATCAAAGGATTGATAACCGTCTTAGCAGAATCAGCCGAAATATAGCGTAATGGCGTAATTTGCAAAACTTCGGGCGAATCACTGCGCGTCAACGTTTTAGGCGTTATTCCAATAGTATTTGGTAACTTAGATGCGACTTTTTTCAAATGATAAACACCGCCTCTTTTCTCTATAGTAACACCGGCATCATTTAACAACAATTGTAATAACGGCCATAAATCCTTCTTTTTTAATGGTTTATCATCGGCCGTGCGGATGGTAACTTTATTCGCAATCGTTGGATCAATCACAATGCTAATATCCAACGCATCAGCAATGATTTCAATAATTTCTCGCAACGCCACTTGTTCAAAATCCAATTGAATTGGCGTATCATCGGACAAATCGACATGACTGAGATCCAACGTTTTATCAGTCATTGTTGTTACCCTTGGTACCTGCCCAGTTTGATTCACCTCTTTTAAAGGTTGATGTTGGGAACGGGGCAATTCAGCGATTGGCGAATTGGCAGATGACGTTCGATTAACCACAGAAACGTGTGGTTGCAATTGCATTCTTGCCAATTGTTCCGCACTGAGTGGTGCTTCACGTTTAGGTGGTGTGCCACAAGCCACAAGCATACTACTACAAAACAACGTGACAGATATTTTTTTGAGTGAATACATGTACAGTTATCAGTTATCAGTTATAGAAATCCGTTAATCCGTTGTACTTGTTATCACTTACCACCTATCCGGTTTCCTTCAACACAGGGGCACAGAGCTACACAGAGTTCCACAGAGATTTTTAACTTGATAACTCTGTGTAACTCTGTGTGACTCTGTGAACTCTATTCGAGGTTCAAGTTTTTGCGCGCAAAAACTTGAACCTCGAATGTTAACAAAATTTTGACAAACTGATAGGTGCTAAGACTTGTTATCAGAATTAGGGACTTTCCTTTCCCCTTTAATATTGCATTTCGTTGATGCTGAAAATAGCCGACAGCATAGTGATGACTATCGCACCAACTATGATGCCCAACACCAAAATCAGTAGCGGCTCCATTAAAGCCACTAACCGCTCGGTTTGTTGTTTGACATAACCATCAAAGGTTTCAGCCAGTTTATCTAAAATCGCGGCCGTGCGCCCGGCTTCTTCGCCTACAATAACTAATTGTGCCAATAGCACCGGAAAAATTCTTTCATTCACTAATGATTTTCCCAAACTAACACCACCGCGCACAGCTTCTTCGTTTTGGGCGAGACTCTCAACGAGAACTTGATTTTCCATCACGCCTCGCGCAATTTGGAGGCCCTTTAATAGCGGAATACCCGCCCCGAGCAACGCGCCTAAGGTGCGACAAAAACGCGACGACTCCGCTTGTAATATTAAATTACCAAACATCGGCAAAGAAAGCATCATCTTATCGCGTTGCAAACGTCGTTCTGGGGTGGCATCCAATTGTCGCCAACCAAACCAAAATAAAACCGGGATAAAGAGCAAACTCCAGCCGTAGCTTTTCAGCCAATCGCTCATGCCCAACAAAAATGCGGCCGAGGTTGGAATGTTTGATCCCATATCTTCAAATAGTGTAGCAAAAGATGGCACGACAAACACCATCAACAAGATGACACTTAAAACACCCACCACTAATAAAATGATAGGGTAAATCAAAGAAGAAATAATACGACGCTTGGCTTCATCGGCATTTGCTAGAAAATCGACCACTTTGGGTAATAACTGTTCTAAAATACCCCCCTCTTCGCCCGCATGTACCATATTAACATACATACGTGAAAAAATTTCTGGGCGCGTTTGGAGGCCTTCAGCTAAACTCTTGCCTTCTTTGACATCACGGCGCAAGTCCTCAATCAATTCTTGCACAACTTGTTTTTCGGTGATGCCTTCAAGTAAGTTCAACGCACGATCCAAAGGTACCCGCGCTTCAACCAACGTGCAAAGTCCCTCAGTAAAGTCAATCACATCACGATTAGTGATGGACTTTCCCCCAAACAAACGACCACTTTCGGCCTGCTGCTCAATTTTAAGCGGTATCAATTGCCGATTTTGCAGCGTCGCGACGACTTCCTGCTCGCTTTCCGCGTTCAGTTGTCCATTTTGAGTATTGCCCTCAACATCACAGGCTTGATATTTATATTGACGAATTGCCATTTCAGTTATCAGTTATCAATTCCAGGCTAACGTTTTTTGCGCACAAAAAACGTTAAGCCTGGAAATCAGTTTGCATGGACGCATTCCCATTTTCAGGGTAATTAATGTAACTCATTGATTTTATTCAACTACCAGTGATGCACTTCAAAGCCTTTCATAAATCAATTAATTATAAGTATATATATATTTAACCATCACTTGTGCGTTTTTGTCATGGAAAGCTTTGCTACGAAATCTTTAGTTTTTAGGTTTCGATGCTAAATGAATTTTGTGCATAAAAATGAGAGCCTCTAAAAAATGATTTCAATGGACGCAAATCTCATTTCGTTTTGACAATGGTACCTAAATTAATTATAAAATATGATTTTTATAAGATTCTTTGGCACTCGTCAGTATTTTCTAAAATAACAAAACAATTTATCGAAGTAATATAGTATTCCAGATAATGATTTTGGCAGGAGTCCAAGCTTTAGCTTGGTAGTGCCAAACTAAAGTTTGGACTCCGGGCTCAAATATTTATTACCTTTTACCCATTAACGGTGAACTATTTTTGAAGGGTGCCGATTCTTTTATTTATTATAGTTTATAAATTTATTTCACGTCACTCATTTATTTAATTTAAATGACAATTGATACAAGTTAATAAAATCAAGCACTTAATATTAAATTGGTATCATGTCTATTTCTACTTTGTCATATTGACGCGATGCGAAACGTATATTGCTAAGTCATTGAGTTTATTGGTAGGAAAATATCGCCGCGCGTATCCACAAAAAATTTAATCCTTAAAGTTCAATCATTTAAAAAAATTGAGCATCGCGTCTTATCACGCTTTGAGCTTCTACGCTTTAGTATCGAAAACATGACTTAGTGATTTGGCGGCTTTGCGTGGAAATAGATAATAGCTATAGACGTTCTTAGGGCAAAACCGTAAAGCATTTCCAAAACGCTTTACGGTTTATAACTAAATTATTTAATCAAGGCTTTGCTGTTTTTAAGCGATTTTCAAAATTGAGGAAAAATCTCAAAGCTAATTAAATCAAAGCTTTGCTGTTTTTGAGCGATTTTAAAAATTGAGGAAAAATCTCAAAGCTAATTAAATCAAAAGTTCCCAATTTAAATTAAATGGTGGGCAACCAAAAGACGTTACCCACCCTACAAGTTCCCAATTTAAATTAAATGGTGGGCAACCAAAAGACGTTACCCACCCTACAAAATAAATTTGCTTTGCTGTTTTTAAGCGATTTTCAAAATTGAGGAAAAATCTCAAAGCTAATTATTTTCAAAATTGAAATATTTTCAAAATTGAAGTAAAATCTCAAAGCTAATTAAATCAAGGCTTTGGTAGGTGGGCAAAAAAGACCTTGCCCACCCTACGTTTTGACTGCCTGGTTAAGAGGGGCAACCCAACGCCAAAAACTTGAACATCGAGCATTACCAATAGGAATGAAATATGACAAAACCTTTGACAACCAAGAGATTATCTCTGGTACCGCCATTAACAGCCGCTCTCGTTTTGGGGCTCTCCGGCTGTAATAATGATGGCGACGTGAGTTCCCCCACTAACAGCACCACCAAAACTGCTTTTCGTACTCACTTGATCCACATCAATGATCATCATTCTCATTTGGCGGAGGAGGACTATAATCTTAAATTTGATGGCGTAGAAACGCAGGTTAAACTGGGTGGCTTTGCCAGAGTCGCTACCAAAATTAACGCGTTGAGAAACAGTTTGGCAAATCCGCTGGTACTCCATGGTGGTGATGCGTTGCAAGGTACACTGTACTATACCTTATTTAAAGGTGATGCTGACGTGAAACTGATGAACACGGTGGGCTTTGATGCCTTTGAGTTGGGCAACCATGAATTTGATGATGGCAATGCCGTGTTGGCTAATTTTCTCAAACAGGCGACTTTCCCCGCGCTGGCAGCTAATATTGATTTTTCTAAGAGTCCTGACTTGAAAGGACTGGTTAAGCCTTACCTCATTAAAGAGGTGGGGGGTGAAAAAGTCGGATTGATTGGCATAGACACCCTGAAAACCCGTGATAGTTCCTCACCCGGTGATGATTTAACCTTCTTTGATGAAGTGAAAACGGCCACAAAAATGGTTGAAGAACTCGAAGGCAAGGGCATCAATAAAATCATCCTGATAACCCATTACGGCTATACCCAAGATCAGGCTCTTGCCAAGCAAGTTGCAGGTGTTGATGTGATTGTCAGCGCAGATTCCCATACGCTGTTAGGCGATTTCACGGATTTGGGTTTGACTTCTGAAGGGTCGTACCCAACCATGGTTACCTCGCCCAGAGACGAACCGGTTTGTATTGCCCAAGCATGGCAAAATTCTTATGTCGTGGGTTCCTTAAGTGTGGCATTTGATGACAAGGGGATCGTGACTGAGTGTGATGGCAATCCGGTTTTGCTGGTTGGCGACAGCTTTCAACAGCAGGATGCCAATGGCGAGATAAAACCGGTGGATGCAAAGACACAAGCCCAAATTGAAGCCATTATTGCCAACAACCCCAATATTGAGATCGTCGAGGGCGATCCTATCGTCGCTGCGCAACTGGCGGAATACACTGTACAGGTGGAAGAATCACAAAAAACGGTGATTGGGCAAGCGGCCGATGATTTATTGCATATCTATGTCCCCGGAAGTTATGGGGGTGTTAACTTACCTAACGGCAGCCAGATTGCCCCGATTGTTGCCGAAAGCTTTCTCTGGCAATTGAACAGTCGAAACTATGGCGCGGATCTCGTCATCCAAAATGCCGGTGGTGTGCGTATTTCTGTATCCAAGGGGGATATTACCATTGAAACGGCCTATACAGTACTGCCGTTTAGTAACACCCTTTATGTGTTGGAGATGAGCGGGGCCGAAGTCAAGCAAGTGCTTGAAGATGCGTTGAGTAATTACCTTGATAAGGGCGGCTCTACCGGCTCTTTTCCTTACGCCACCGCTATCCGTTACACGATTGAAACCAATCGTCCGATTAATCAGCGTGTGACTAAGCTGGAAATCCGAGATGAGAACGGTCAGTGGTCGCCTATTGATCCTGCTAAAATGTACAAAGTGGGGACTATCTCTTTTCTCGCAGGCGGCCAAGATGGTTATACCACCTTTAGCAAAGTCCTAGAAGATGGGAGGGGTACCGATACCTATTTTGACTATGCGGAATCGTTTGTGAACTATGTCAAGGAAGTGGGCACTCTGACAGTTCCCGAAGACACGGGTGTTACTTACCTGAGTACAACGGATTGACGGATAGGGCGGATTTTTTCTAGGCATGTGAATAGTATTTTGTAGGGTGGGCAAGGGCTTTTTCTTGCCCACCATTTAAGCTGTTGTAAAAGTTAATAATGCTCAATCCGAAAAGCCATGCCGATACCCTGTTCCTCACACACAGTCTTGGCATTCTCGACAAACCCACCTAACGACAAAAAAGCCGGCAACACCTTTTTATCAGGGCACTGTTTTTGGTAGGCTTCCACCTTTT
>QNER01000332.1 GCA_003646175.1 Candidatus Parabeggiatoa sp. nov. 1 | reverse complement strand
TTGAATTTGAATAGCCCCAGGTGAAACCTAGGGGAGGAATTAACACATCCAAACAACCCCGATAGGGGTTGAATTTGAATAGCCCCAGGTGAAACCTGGGGGATGAGAAAAGTGGGCCATCTTGTCGGATAGATAAGAGTTTTTCTCATTCAACTTAAAAACGACTTAACTCAGAAAACGGCCTCACTCGCTCAACTTGAAAACGGTTTGATTCCAAAAACCGCCAAAGTCACTCAATTTGAAAACACAGTCTCACGAAGTTTTTCTTGGCAAAAACCTCCGAGGTTTGCGAAACCTTGGAGGTTTTTGCTCAAAATCTATTTGATGACAAGTTATAGGTTGGTGGGTATCAAAATGCCCACTTTTCCCTCTCATCTCAATGTTGTAGTGCTTTGCTATAGGCATCGCCTGAGATAGCATTCCACGCGGCGTTATCAGCCTGAAATTGTTTGTAGGCCTCGTACACTTTTTTGAAATAGGCATTTTTAGCCGCTTCTTCTTCCAAGGCTTCAAGAGTCAACCGCTTGAGTTCCTTGAGCACGTCGGGCGGAAAAGCCAGCACTTCGATAGGGTGTTTGTCTTTGATTTCTCGTAACGCTTTGATATTTAAAGCTTCAAATTTTGAGTACATCCATTGATTGATGGAACGTGCGGCCACTTCGACGATTTTTTGCAAATCCTCTGGCAATTCTGCCCAAGCTTCGCCGTTGATGATTAATTCTAGCGCAGTGCCGGGTTCATGCCAGCCCGGATAATAATAGTATTTGGCGGCCCGATAGAGCCCTAAGCGTTTGTCGTGGAATGGCCCTACCCATTCGGTGGCATCAATCCTACCTCGTTCTAGGGCAGTATAAATTTCTCCGCCCGCCAACAGTATCGGTGTTCCGCCCGCCTTCGCCAACACTTTACCACCTAAGCCGGGTATACGCATTTTCAAGCCTTTTAAATCGGCGACGGATTCAATTTTCTTGTTAAACCAACCGCCCATTTGTACGCCCGTATTGCCGGCAGGAAAAGGAACGACATTGAAGGGTTGGTACATTTCGCGCCAGAGTTCTAAGCCACCACCGCTGTAAAACCACGCATTCATTCCCTTAGCTGTCATACCGAATGGCACGGCGCTCATAAATTGAGCCGCTGGCACTTTACCAGCCCAGTAGTAAGCAGCACCGTGTCCCATTTGTACCGTGCCTTGAGAAACCGCATCAAAAGTTTGCAACGGCGGAATTAATTCACCGCCTGCAAATACTTTTATCTTGAGCCGTCCACCACTCATCATTTCAAGGTCTTTAGCAAATTGCACCACGCCTTCCTGAAAAATCGGGAAATTGGGAGGCCATGTTGTGACCATTTTCCAGTGAAAAGTTTTGGCGGTGGTTGTCGCTGAAACTTCTGACGTTTCTAACGTGGGGTTGTTGTTGGATTTCAAGTGGTAACCCATCACGAAAGCAAGGCTACACAAAAAAATCACCAAAATGATTGAATAAGTTTTTGTCATAATTATTCCTTATATAAGGTTGTGGGGATTAGAATACCAAGAGTCGATAAAAAAAGGAAAAAGGTGCGAATCTCCACAATTCCCCTATTCTCTTTTAGGGTTCAAGGTAAGCAAAAGTCTACAACCCAAACTGGTAGCCGACGGTTATCATCCACCACCGCCCCGGCTGTGGATAAGGATGCAAGACTGTCCCGCCCTGTTCGTACTTCTCATCCAGCAAGTTATACACCCGCCCATCTAAGAATAAACCATTCCAGAGGTTATTCCAACGAAAACCTGTGTTGAACAGAAGCACATCATCCACTTCATGATCAGGTTTATTAATCTCCCTTTCGTTGTCTTCCCCCTTGTTAAATACGATGTATATGGGTGATAACTGCTCACCAACGTATCTAGCCGTTAGATTGAGCCACAAATCATTGGAAACTGAATCCAATTTGGCATCAAACAACTCCAATGGATTAAAGTTGAAGACAGCATTGGCGGTCCAATTTGGAATATTCCATATTTCATGGCTTAAAACATCAGGAAATTTTTCAGATGAATCTGCCGCTTGATAGGTAACGTTAAATGCGATGTTATAGGTATTTGCCCTATAACTTGTCTCATTTTCTATACCCAAAACTTTTAACTCACCCGCATTTTGGTAAATGTCTTCTCCCTCGGCACGGTTATTTCTCCAAATAAAACCAGAGAATTTATTGTAAAAAAGATTAAAACGGCTATTAATTTTCCCTTCAGCCCATTTGATTGTGGGTGTGAATTGGAAAGACTCCATAGACTCAGGTTCAAGATCCACCCCTCCACGGTAACTTGGCAGAATGTTGTACCGGTACCAATATGGCGCATCCACAAAAGCTCTGGAATAGGAAAGTTTCACATCAAATTCATCATCTGGTATCCAGATTAATGCAGCGCGAGGGGAAATCTCATTAAGATTTACTTCTTTTTTATGACGTTCTTTTTTATCATAGCGCATACCCAAGTTGACCAGCCAATTGTCACTAATCCTCTGTTTTACTTGGGTAAATACCGAATAGATTTTCTCTTTTCCGGTATCCAACAACTTTTTTCCCCTTTTATCTTTGAAATCGGTCCATTCTCCACGATTGCCAAGAATATAATCACTATCATACACTTCCATTGTATCTACTTGAGAACCGATCATCCATGTTGAATCTTTGTCAGAACCAAAATTATAGGCTCCACTTAATTGGGCAATGAACCCTAAATCTCGTTCATACCAACCTGCAAAAATGTGCTCTTTTATGGTTGGGTTACTAATAGCATGCACCTGAATTTCGTTTTCGTCATAATACATTTGAAGTTGAACATTGAGGCCATTATCAAATGCCTTATCGTAATCAATACCAAAATGTGAGAATTTTGAACCCAAGCCCGGCCCAATACCCCGTATTCTCCTATAATCTTGGTAATTATAGGATTCACCCGTCGGTCCTGCGGCAGAAAAAGGTTCTATATATTTAGAATACCGTTGAGTAGCCAATAGCGTAAAATCACCCAATTCGTAATTTATTCCGATATCATACGAAGGAGGATCATCGAAGCCATCTAAAATGGCATGAGAATCCGTTGGCTCTCTGGGATAATCTTCCTGCACCCCCACTGTTTCGCCGTCGCTTTGATAATAAGTGCCCCATAACAACAGATCGCTTTTGCCGTTTTCAAACTCATTTCCGTGAACAAAACTGAATTTTCTTTGCCCATGATTGCCTAGTCCAATACTGACTTCAATTCCTCCCATGTCCGTACCTTTTTTGGTGATAATGTTAATGACTGCTGCTAAAGCAACATTACCGTATAAAGGTGACGGCGCACGTAGTACTTCTATACATTCAATCTTATCCAAGCTAATACTATAATCCAAACCAGCTTGTAAAAGAGAACGCGAATTCAGACGATGGCCATTTAACATAATCAAGATTTTGTTTTGAGTAGAACTATAAACACCACGTACTGCCACATTGACTTCATTGTGATCTTGCACGAAAGTGATGCCCGGCACATAAGTGCTCAAGACATCTTTGAGATTTCTTGCGCCGATGTCTTTAATCATTTGGCTGGTAATAACCGTCACAGGTGCCGGCACTTCACTGATAGGTTCTGCCTCTCCAGAGGCAATTGCAACCTCACTGAGCCACCCCAGTTCTGGATCAAAAGCATAACTACAGGTATCCGCATCAGCGTTTGATGAATAAGAGATTAGCACGACAAACAAAATACCGACGAGTCTGTTTAACATGATAAGTCCTCCGATTGTGAAAACAATTTCAGTGCTGACTTGTTTGTGATTCAAGAACCTTTGTGCAAGTGAACCTTGCGATCCAGTTTAACAAGGGCGCATTCCCATTTTCCGGGTACGAAAGTTAATAACGATGGCGATTGTGCTTAATATAAGGATTGATAAAAGTCAATTTTATCGATAGTGCGTTTATCCGCGTTTTTAATTCGTTTATCCGCGTAATTAAATTCGTTGTACTAAATTCGTTTATCCGCGTAATTCGTTGTACTTACTTAACCGTGAAAACGGGAATGCGCCCGTTCAACAATCTGACAGGTTGATACCACTTGAAAAAACCTGTCAGGTTTATACTGGGATGATGAAAAGGAGGTTCCAACGGGTTCTAAAACTTGATCCCATTTTTCTTCCGCTTCAGTTTTATTATTTTAAAAACAATAATTTAAGTATTCTTTAATTATCTCGCTCCGCTCGTTACTGCGTTTCATTAATCATTAATCATTAATCATTAATCATTAACAATTTTCACCACCCCAGGTTTATACCCTCCAAACGTAATCACTGACACCCTGTTGTCAGTTGCGCTTTGACTTCTGCTGGGTTGTTAAAAGAAGCATTGTTCCTTAATATGGTTCCTCTCAATCTGATGGAAAGTTTTTGTCCGCCTCGTGGAGAAGCCGCAAAAAATCCCGTTGTTGGGATAACGATGAGCCATTCATTATCCGTGAACACCATCATACGAGCAATGAGCTTTTTGGTTTGGGTATTCCATAGATATATCCCGTCATCTCCGCCGGACAAAATGCAATGACCTTGCCGGGAAAAAGTCACCGAATTCACGTCGTCGTCATATGGCGGTTTTCTGAAGATATGTAGGAGTTGACCACTGTTGGCCTCCCAAAGGCGTACCGTATTGTCCCGACTTCCAGAGACAATGTAGCTCGCATCTGAAGAAATATCAACGGATAAAACCGACTCCGAATGTCCCCAAAAAGTACGCAACCGAGTACCACTGTTAACTTCCCAAATTTGTACCGTGTTATCAGAGCTACCAGACACCAGTTTCTCACCATTGGGAAAAAACCTCACAGAATGAAAATAGGCCCGTCCAGAAAAGGTACGCATCCGTTGTCCGCTGAAACGCCATAAACGGATTTTTTTTCGGCTGCCGGAGAGTATATAATCACCATTGGGCGACAAAACGGCCGATAAAATCCAATCGGAATCCCAACCGGAATCTTTCACGCGACGGACAAGGCTTCGGTAGCCGATATCCCACACCCGTATAGTTTTATCATAGCTGGCGGACAGCGCATAACGATTATCTGACGAAAAACTCACCGAACTGACAAAACCAGAATGCCCTCTATAGGTATGTAAGCGTCTGAGTTGACCATGATTGACTTCCCATAATAGCACTTTTCTGTCTCTGCTTCCTGACAGCGCGTAACGACCATCTGGAGAAAAACTAACTGAACCAATGATGTCGGAATGACCATAAAAAGAACGTAGTTTAGCACTGTCTAAATCCCATAGCCATAGTTTTCTATCTTGTCCGCCAGACAACACATAGCGACTATTTGGTGAAAAGGCGACGGAACTGACTTTTTGAATTTCTGTCGTATCTTTTATACGTATAACAACCGAACCCGTTGGTCCATAAGAAGGCGTAATATATTCTTCTGTTTTTTGGGTTAGATTAAATTTTTTTTCAACTATACGGGAAATACCGCCGCGGATTGTTTTTAGTTGAATGGTATGTGGGCCTATTGGCAGTTTGACCGTTTTTTTGCCATTATAGATATAACCATATTCTATTCCATCAATGATAACGAGGGCACCTTCTCCGTTGCGACTGGTGCGTATTGTGAGAATGACTTTACAGGCCCAAAAACAAAAGTCTTGTATTATTGAGGATTGAAAATAAGGTTGTTGCCACCCTCCACTGTCTTGTGTGACTGCTTGAGTGACCGCTCTAAACATGTCCTCAATATAACTATTTTCTATGATGGCCTGTTCGAGTTGTCTTGTTAAATGTTTGACATATAAACTGTTATGTTTCCATTGCTCGTCTATCACCGTTTGATTTTCACGACTGGGATAAGCAATTAAAAAGTGCCCTGAGTAGTATATATCTGTTGCTAATCCACTGATACCCCCCTGATAAGGATTACGTCGGTTGGCATCTAAAATAATAATATTGACTTTATTTTTGGCCTTTTTTAGTCTATTCAATAGCGTCTTGACCGGAAAAGCTTTTCGTTTGACATTTTCTTCATCCAAAATATTGGCATTGTTGATAGGTAAGAGATAATTGCTTTTGTACTCATAAACTTGATGATTTTCAAATATCTTTTCAACGACTTGCGTACCATGCCCACTAAAATAAAAGAGCCCCACACCTTGGTTGTCTTTTAAACAGTTACCAAATTGGCGTGTGTAATAATTCATTTGTTGGTAGTTAAGATTTTTTTTGAGGCTCACCTTAAACCCAATTTCTCTTAAAGTCTTTGCCATATCGGTGGCATCATTCACCGGATGCTTAAGTGTTCCATTTTGATATCGGCTGTTGCCGATGACTAATGCGAGGCCTGGCGCATTTTCAACGTTTCGGAATAAATCGCAAGCCGCATAGATCGATTGGCTACTTAAACCGAGCAGTAGACAAAAGAGATAACCGGTTGGCCGTGATAAAAAAAAAGAGTGGTAGTTTATATACATAATGGTTATCAGAGTTTGAAATTAAAAAGATTTCTCGCTTCGCACGAAATGACAACCGAATTAAAAAGATTTCTGGCTTCGCTCGAAATGACAATAAAAGTTGAGTGAGACTATCGCGTCAAGTGATAGCCTCACTTTATTATCATTTTTCATGAGAACACGACTGACATGGTTCTTTAAGAGCGTGTGTTAAAAATAGACTTAACTCATTGTTTTATAAGCAATAGACTATTTTATAAGTGATTGATTTTTGGATTTTTCAAACACGCTCTAAGACAATACTTCTTAGTCAATGAGCTTCTATACTCAGGATTTTGACTCCCTTTGCTTTCTTCCACAACCGGTTCAACTACCTGCTTAAACACTCTTTCTATGGAATCATTTTTCAATTCTTTCATTTTAGCGAGCAGGTGCTTGGTATACAAGCCGTTACGTTGGGGGCCATCATCGGCCACTTCACCTTCAGAGGCTGCGAATGCAATCACTGTTCCCCCCTTTTGGGGAGGAGAAGAAGGAGGGGATATTGGTATCAAACCACGATTGCCAGTACGTGTACTACCTTCATAAGGATTATCACGGCACGCATCGGCGATGATGATATTCGCACCATTGTTATCCGCTTCCAAGGGTTTAACAATTTCGCCATTCACTTGGAAAGCTTTCTTTCTCAAATCATAATCGCTCCTAATTGTGCCATTATCAATGGGAAGCAGATAATTTTTATTTCGGTTAGAGCGGGCTCCATGCCCTGAAAAATAGAAAAGTCCCACTTTTTCTTCTACATCTGGGGTGTTAGCCACCAGTTTATGAAAATCACTGATAACTTTTTTCATTTCCCTAGATTCAAGATTAAGGGCGCGAATGACGTGAAAGTCCATTTCCTCAGCCAACAAGTTAGCCATATCAGTCGCATCATTCTGAGGGTTCTCTAACGGTTTGTGTTTGTATTGGCTGTTACCAATCACCAAGGCCTTTTTTGGACTGGTAGGATTACCGAGTGTGACAATACTCTTCGAGGGTGGGGGCTCGGGTGGAGGTTCCGAGGGTTTACAAGCGCCAATGAGTAGTGCGATGACAAACCATGTAAGTATTTGTTTCATAACAAACTCCTCCTTACTTAAGTTGATGAATAGAAAATAAACTGGCAATAAATTCTACACGCTAAGTGGGCCCGCTATTTAAAATGTGGCATATAAATTGCAATGATGGCCCTCTTTTACCTTGTCAGAGAGTGGATATATATAACAGTGACACAGAAATTTTGCAATATTTTTTTTGACTGTCGGCCCAAGGCGCGTTATTTTGAGATTCTCTGGTTAACGGCATGGCCCCCATTTTTTGAGGCCGTCGGCTCAATCACTATCACTTAAGCCACGTTTTGTCGTTTATGATTGAGACAAAAAGTAGGCTTTTAATTTTTTAATTCGTTAATTTGTCAATCAAAGTACTCTGGTTAACGGCATGGCCCCCAT
>QNER01000331.1 GCA_003646175.1 Candidatus Parabeggiatoa sp. nov. 1 | reverse complement strand
GCCGTTAGGATGAATCTGAAGATGACCCAAAATAGTGCCGACTGGCAGTAAAATCTTTGGTGAAATCTGTTGATAGGGAAAGGAGGACATCACTAAGGCGGATTGTGAATGGCGGATTTGAATGCCCCACAGCGCGTGAGTTTGTGGATTTATCGCTAAATTGCCGATACGCGCATCTTGAAATAAGCGTTTACTCTCTCCATTGTTAATATCGACGGCCCACAAATCACGATAGCCTCTCTCATTATGCGTGGTGAAAAATAAAAAACCTTTTTGTTGATCAAAGGCGGTGGAGGCAACTTGTATCAATGCCGGGGTAGCGAGCGTGTGAATTTCCTTGAGTTCGCCGGTGTTTAAATCCAGTTGTTCAATCGCGGTGAAGTGATGCGGGCGGAGGCTTGCCAATAGGATTGAATTGTCGCGGTTCTGGTAGCCTCTGGTTACCCAGCCGAGTGGCGCGGTGATTTTTTGCGTGGCACTCAATGGGTATTTTTGGATTCTTTTGAGGTTTTGCAGTTGAAATTGTTTTTCTTTACTAAGAAAAAGGGCCCAAGCATTTTCTAGGCTGGTGCCGAAAACTTGCTGAAATTTGGTCTGAAAATGAATATGTCCTGGTTTTGGATCGAGTCGCACCCATTGCAATAGCCCTTGCAAACCATATTGGATAGCGAGGTGGCTCATAAAGCGGGTGCCATATAAATAGGCGGTGCTGCCCAATAAAAAAGAATCGTCATTAAAATCCACATCGCCCCATGCCAGCCACGGCGCGTTTTCATAAGTCAAGGTCCGAAAATACATTTCGTCATAACTGCCCAATACTCGCCCATAGCCACCACTAAACCAGGTTTCCATAAATACCGCGATGCCTTCTTGATACCAAGTGGGCGTAAAGCGTCCCTGATTCGTCAATAAAGAAAAGGGCAACGTCAGCGGACTATGTTTGATTGGCATGACTTTACCAAAAATACGGCGTAAGCGTGCCTGGGTTGGGGAGGCTTGATCGCCAATGACGATATGGACTAATTCATGGCTGAATAACCACAGAAATTGATCATCAAAACGGGTGGATTCATAATCCCCTTGGTCAAAAGGGGCAACATCCAATGTCACCGTGTTGTGAGGTAATGCGGTAGCTCTGCCGCTGCCAGTGTCTTGATAATCTCGGATAATGACGGTAATGATTTCGGTGGGTTGATATTGAAAAATTTGTTTGAGGCTGTGCAATGACACTTCGGCACCAATGATAATACGAGGAAGCAAGGCTTGATGTTGTTTTTGATAAATGAAGCGAAAGTTGTCGGTGCTGAGATGAAGCCATTCGCTGGCGAAGGAAAAGATGGGAAACCATAAAAAACCAAGAAAACTGGCTATTTTTAGTATTCTTAACAAAGTTAATGTCATTATGCTACTCGGTGTTTTGCTATTTTCCTGTGGGGGAGGCTATTGTAATAAAAATCTTAATAGAAATCTGTGAAATAAATCTGTGAAATACGGAACGTATTTGAAAAAGGCGAAAATATTTCTCCCTCTTGAGTTGAGTACAACGAATTACGTGGATAAACGAATGATGCATCAAATCTTTGATTATTTATCAGACGCGGATGGGATTCGTTCGATAAATGGCAACGAAAGATAAGTTCGCCATGTCTTCTCAATCAATGAGAAACACGTTTAGGGAGTAATTCGTTTATCCACGTAATTCGTTGTACTAAAGGGGTGGTATGAAAACTTTCGCTCTCCTGCACGAGTGGAAATCCCTTTTCATCTTAGGAAAATCGTCTGGGTTATTGGGTGCCATCAAATAATAGACGTGATTCGGCATAATACATAAACCATACAATGCAAATTTATATTTTTTTGATTGGTGCCAGGTATCGGAACCTAAATACAAAGAGAGATAACCAAAAAAAAGGCATTCCCTTTTACATGGGAATGCCCTTTAGGATTTGACCACATTAAGATGAGGTTGAACCGCAACGAGATTTACTATGATGTATGGTGGGCAAACAACGTTTGCCCACACCTGGCTAAGATTATTTTTTGTGTTTGGTGAATGTTCTTTGCGGCGCTTCGATACAGGCATTCCGTAACGAAGTTTGGGAACGAGAAAGGAGGTGCCAGGTATCGGAAAGGGCATTCCCATCAACATGGAAACGCCTTAGGATGTTGACATTAAGATGAGGCAATGTATTATCTTGGGTTGCGCCGTGTAATTCCTCAAAATTATAAATTAATTCAAATTCCTTGTTAGAAACCAAAACATCGCATCGTAATATATACCACCCCCTTTGTGGCTCTCTTGGATTTCATGATTGCTGCCCAATTCCTTATTGCCAAGCTCAAGTTCAGTTTGAACCAACGCATCCACGTACCCCGGTTCCACAGCACTCACGTCCATCTCAACAACATTTTGTTCCAAAGGCGCACAATAGCGTTCTGCTTTTTCAATGCCCCCAGCAGAAACAACGGAGCTGATGCCAAAGGAGAGTGTGGAAGCGGCTACGATCACAAGTGTTTTCTTCATAACAGTTATTCCCTATAACGAATGTGTAAATAAAAATGATAAATAAACGATTAAGCAAGTGCAGGTTTCGTCTTTTGAAATATCCAAAATCCAAAATCCAACCTTCCCAACAAAGGACGCACCCTACGCTACTTAAATGCAAAATAAATGCCAACTTTTAACTCATTGAAAATAATAACGCTGCGAGCCATGGATGGCGAGTAGTCTCTGTCCGCTTTAGCACTTTTTTCAATTCGTTCCAGCCAGCGTAGAGTCATGGGGGAACGATTCCTTCGCCCCTTCAGTCTAGTGGACACGGACAGCCAGAGCCCAATCTAATTAGTAAAGCGGGAAGCAAAGGCAAAATGGGCATGGACGCTCATTTTGCACTCTTTGCCCCGTCGACACTACTTTTTTTGTATCAGAACTTCAGTTTTCGCAATATGCAATGCAAAATGATTCTCAAAATGCGAAATTTCGATATTGATGATTAATTTATTTGTGTAAAAGTTATTTCTATGAAGATGGGTAGTCCCAACGTGGTTGCCCACCAAAACGTTGAATCTCTATTCTACACGAAATGGTGGGCAAACAAAAAGACGTTTGCCCACCCTACCTACTTTGGCACTGGGGTGATAAAAATTGTGAATTGTGAATTGTGAATGAAAAACTAATTATCACGATCACGGCATCGCATCGGCTCCCAATCAAATAAGATTTGATGAAAAGGCATTATAAAGCCAATATAAGAGATGTAAAATATTGATTGGTTGTGGTAATCCTAAATAGTTTTTTGTTAATTTGACAAATCACTCCAGAGGCGAACTACAAGGATTGTTTATAAAAAAGGATAAACCAAAGCATTCGTGTTTTTTATCCGTATCGATTAAACAATCTATGTAATTATATACTAGTGCAGGAGAGCGGAAATCCCCATACCACCTAGCTGAAGTGGTCTGGATCCTTCCGCGTTCGTGTACTAGGGTTTTAATCCGTATCGATTAAACAATCCTTGTAGTTATATTCTTATCCTTTCTTATAAGCAATCTTTGTAGTTTTGGTCAAAAACCTCTCAATTACGTTTTCAAACAAATCAATAAGTTATAGATGGTTCGGTTTTTTTTCGCTCTGACTGAGATGAAGATAAACGTTTTTTAGGCCGGTATTGGGAAGGGCTTCAATGATTAAATAGCCTTGAAAGTCAGTGACTTATAGATTAAACGTTTTTTGATGCTCAAAAATATTTTAAAATGCGAAAATGGCGCGTCAGATTTTTGTAGCCTTATTATTACCCGAAATCGCTAAAATATTTTTCTGACAGCGCAATAGACTGGGTACCTATTTTAATATAAGTACTTGATTTTATTGTTATTTTATTGAAAGGCACAAAATGGTTATTTATTATAAATCAATAACTTATCAATAATCAATGTCATGTCTATTCTAAAACCGCTAAAGCTTGCTTAACAGGCAAAAACATTAGATGTTTGGCAAACATCGGATGTTTATCCTTTCGTCTGTTTCTGGAATACTATAAATATATTGCACTAGCAGCCTGAGCCTGTCGAATAAAATCAACTAACTCATTATTTAAAACAGTTTTAGAATATTAACTACAAAGATTGTTTATAAAAAAGGATAAACCAAACCATTCGTGTTTTTAATCCTTTCTTATAAGCAATCCCTGTAGTTATAGGGGTTTATCTGTATCGATTAAACAATCCCTGTCGTTATTGCTGGCTAATAATCACCTTAAATTTATTGCCATCCCTATCATCAATAAAATCAATCGCTTGCCAAGCTTTATAGGCGCGACGAATACCGGTACCCAGCCCTCGGTAAGGCAGTAAATGAATCGCATGAGAAACCAATACCGGATTACGCATATTGGAAATGCCATGTCGAATGTTTTCTATCGTTAAATTATTGGGCAAACCGCCTGGGCTGATAATTTCAATACGATTATCAAACATAAATACTCTGATAGGCGCAGAAATAAAATAATCACGGTGTAGCAGCGCATTCACTATCATTTCTTCAATGACGATTTTGGGAATTTCAAGTTTTCCCAATGAATTAACACTTTGCCCTTGTTGAACGCGACGCAAGTTTCGGCTAATAAAACTCAGTGTTTGTTCAAATACGGCCGAAAGTGTGCCGCTGATATCTTGACTATCGATATAGTGTTCAATATCAATTTCATTGCCTGGCAGACGGCCGCTTTAACCATAAATGCGGGTTTGAGGATTTGTGGTGCTTTTCCAAACAATAACAAGCCGGTAAGTGTGAGTTGTCCATTGCGTCTAGCAAACGGGGTAACGGCAGTCCCGATTCTTCGAGGGTTTCCTCATAGCGGTTTTCGTAATAATGCCGAAACAGAGACGGCTCGATATCGGCTATTGAACTATGAAGCACCGGGATTTCATCAGCATAGACAAGCCCTTCAGATTGAAACAAGCGTTGCATTTCTTCTCTGGCGGTTACTTTGCGTTTATCGGCACCGCTTTTTACCCAAATCGCGCCTTGATTATTCATATAGGGTTTGCTGATTACATGTTAAAACGGATACTATCCCTAAGAACACTGCTATTAATATAAGAATAAATCCATACATGTACTCACCAAGGTGTTTTTCTTGCCGGCCCCACGATGGTGGGCAACACGTTGCCCACCCTACAAAAACTATGTTAAAACGGATACTGTCCCTAAGAACACTGCCATTAAGATAAGAATAAATCCATACATGTACTCACCAAGGTGTTTTTCTTGCCGGCCCCACGATGGTGGGCAACACGTTGCCCACCCTACAAAAACTAACTATGTTAAAACGGATACTATCCCTAAGAAGGGATAGCATCCGTAAAATTTTCGGATGCACCGACTGAGAAGCGACGTTAGCTACTTTCACCACACGCAATTGTATCAAGAAGTGTTTTCTCAAAAGTATTCATTGCCTTTTTAAAAGATGATTTGATAACGATTACAATTTTTTTATCCTTTATTATAAGCAATCCATGTAGTTTATAAGCAATCCTTGGTGTTATTGTCATCAAGAATCGCGAATTAAGAATGAGATACAGGGCCGTCACATCCAAGTTTTGGCTGCCCTATTCAAAGATTACAAAAACAATAACGACAAGAATTATTTTTTTATTTTTTATGATAAGCAAACCATGTAGTTTATAAGCAATATGGGGCGATTACTTTAATCAAGAATCGCGAATTAAGAATGAGGCACAGGGCCGTCACAATCCAATAATAACGACAAGGATTGCTTAATCGATACAGATTACAAAAACAATATAAAATCGAAAATGGCGCGTCATATTTTTGTAGCCTTATGTATTTCCCGAAATCGCTATAATATTTTTCTGACAGCGCAATAGATTGGGTACCGATTTTCATCTAAATACTTGATAAATGAATCTTATATAACGGAGTGCAAGGCGCTCGTGCAAGGTACGCCTTGCACTCCTGGGCCAATATAGTTGTATTTAATCTGGAGATAAAAAGTCATGCCCATTAAACGAGTTCTATCGTCAGGCCGATTCCCAGTTAAAATTTACACTGATGATATTGAATCAGAGGCCGAACAACAGTTGCGCGAATTGTCTACTTTGCCATTTATTCATAAACATGTTGCCGCTATGCCAGATGTGCATTGTGGTATCGGTGCCACTATTGGCTCTGTTATTCCTACCAAAGGTGCGATTATCCCAGCGGCCGTCGGTGTCGATTTGGGTTGCGGGATGTCGGCGGTTCAATTATCATTAAGGGCCAGTGATTTACCTGATAGTTTATATGGGATTAGGGCAGAAATTGAACAAGCTGTGCCTGTCGGTTTTAATATGCACCAAGCGCCCACCATAGATATAACTGTGCTGAAAAAAATGGGCGAACAATTGGAGGTGTTGCTCCAAAAACATCCCACCCTGGTCAAAATGAAAAAACATTTTGAGGAGTGGCAATTGCAAGTGGGCACATTGGGCGGGGGTAATCATTTTCTGGAATTGTGCCTTGATGAAAGCCAAAATGTTTGGGTGATGTTACACTCTGGTAGCCGCGGGATGGGCAACATCATTGGCCGTTATTTTATTGGACTGGCTAAAAGGGATATGGAGAAATGGTTTATCAATCTGCCGAATAAAGATTTGGCCTATTTTCCCCAAGGCACGGAACATTTTGAGGATTATTGGCAAGCGGTGTTATGGGCACAGGAATATGCGCGCATCAATCGTCAAGAAATGATGCGCTTGGTTTTAGAAACGCTAACTCGTGTTGAGTTACCCCCTTTTTCCGTTATGGGTGAGGCTATCAGTTGTCATCATAACTATGTGGCTTTAGAAAACCATTATAAATCAAATATTTTTTTGACGAGAAAAGGCGCGATTAGCGCACGGGAAGGAGAATGGGGCATTATTCCGGGGAGTATGGGTACCAAGTCCTATATTGTTAAAGGCAAGGGCAATCCAGAAAGTTTTTGTTCGTGCAGTCATGGCGCAGGCCGTCGCATGGGCCGCAAAGAGGCGAAACGGCGTTTTAGTGTCGAGGATATGGTCACGCAAACGCAAGGGGTGGAATGTCGCAAAGATGAGGAGGTGATTGATGAAATTCCGGCTGCTTACAAACCAATTGAGGAAGTGATGGAAAATCAAAACGATTTGGTAGAGATTGTCCATACGTTGAAACAAGTGGTTTGTATTAAAGGCTAGGTAATGGGTAATTTTAACGGATGCTATCCCTTCTGAGGGATAGTATCCGTTTGTTTCAAAACGGATTATCCGTTTGAACAAAAAGGAGACATCACAGCAGTGAAAAAACTCAGAAAATTTGTAGAAAATCCGTATGTCAATATATTTATTGGCTTAATCTTATTACTGTCCGGATTATATGAAGCATGGGGCACTCTATATGAAGATGCCATAGGAGCCAACGTTGGTGCCCATCACGGTGCCATTATATTTGGATTATTTCATGTGCTAAAACACATTCCTGATATATTTGAAGGATTTGATCACATTGCGAAATAATCAGACATATCGTAGGTTGGTAATTCGTTGCGTGATTAGCGCACGGAAGGAAAATGGGGTATTTTGGGGAGTATGGGAACCAACTGGCCCAAGATAAATCTTGGACTCCAACTAAGCCAAATGCCAAGAATCCTAAATCAATAAGGAGCGAGCAAATCTATGCTGTATTTCGATAATTATGTTCTAAAAGTGGCAACTGCCCTGAAAAATATGTCCGTCACAACACACGAAGGGCAGAGCTTGGAAAAGGATGAAGGACTGGTTCAATGGTGCCAGATCACCCGTCGTCTCAAAGACGAAAATCATGTCATGTATTTTGTCGGGAATGGTGCCAGTGCCATGATGGCCGGTCACATGGCAGCCGATGCCAGCAAAAACGGCCAATTTCGCAGCCAAGCTTTCAATGATGTGGCACTGATGACGGCCGTGAGCAATGATATTGCT
>QNER01000330.1 GCA_003646175.1 Candidatus Parabeggiatoa sp. nov. 1 | reverse complement strand
GCGTGACATAATGTATCGCCCTTTCAGGGCTTAAATTCTAAATAAATCATTCCTGGGGCGTTGCCCCAGGCTGGTATGTTATCCCCTTTCAGGGGTGTGACTTTAATTGATGACACGCCCTAGCAATTAGTTACAAAACAATAAATTTTTAGCGTGTATGGAAACCCACACGAAAATGAAAATGCCTGCCAATATTCAGTTCGGCGATTTGTCAAAAGCACCCATCAGAAATCGCTATGGTAGCACTATTCAATAACTCATTGAAAATGAATAACTTTCCTTAAGTTGAAGCATACAATTCTTCTTTTTCCCCTTTCCCCTTTCCCCTTTTATTTTTTAGCTTTTGGCTTAAAAAAGTCAAAAAACCGTCCCAGCAAGGATTTCTTTTTTAATTGCTGTTGTTTGTAATCTTCCACCGGAACCGATTTAATGTTCTGCAACGTTTTCCCCTCTTCTTGAGAATCAATAACCGCTCGATTCAATCTCGCCGGTTCATATTTTGGATCGAGTTCCAAAGCTTTATCAAATGCGGCAAGTGCTTCCTGTTTGCGACCCAGTTGACCATAACAAATTCCCATATTGCCGTAAGATTGCGGATGTTTTGGATTCATGGACACCACCGCTTGGAAACCAGTAAGAGCCTTTTCCCATTCCCCTTTTTTCAGAGCAACACTTGCCTCGTCAAACTGATTCTTGCTTTTTAGATAGAGCCCTAATGTTATGCCAAGCTCGTTATAGATCTGTTTTTCTATGGAGGCAATCAATTCTTTAGCTTGGCGTACAAAATCATTGTCTGGATTTCCCAACTCAACCACTTTTTGAAATGCCCTAATAGCTTCCACAGGCTCCACTTTTTTCTGATAAGAAATCGCTTGATTAAACCAAGCTTCAACAAAATAGGGAAAAATCTCAATGGCTTTATCAAAATAGGCGATGGATTCATCATATTGACCTTTTATCGCACAAATCACCCCCCTCGCATATTGTACGGTCGCAATATCGGGATGTTTTTTGAACAAATCAGAGATTATTGCCTCGCCGGCCTGTAAATCTCCACTTTCAACCATTGTCAAAGCTTGATCGACCGATTGATCCACTTGCGGGTCAAGACGCATGGCAGAAGGCTTAAATTTCTTGAATTTTGGTTTTTTCGTCTTTGCCATTGCGTGTTGTTCAGATTGAGCATAATAGTGGCATCCTTCACAGTTGTTATTGCGGGTTTCCCCGCAACAATGCGGGCAAATTAATGCGCTACTATTTAACTGACAGACACGTTTGCCTTTGACTTTTGAGCAGACGATACATTTTTTATTTTTCATGTTTATCCTGTTTGGCAATTGTGATCGCTTTTCGTCGGTTTCCAAGCATTATGTGATGCTCAAGCAATGTGGGTGATATATGCATTTTTGTCATTTATACTCGATGTTCAAGTTTTTGATGTTATTTGGCTTAAAGCAATCAATTTTCGAGTGTTTATAGACGTTCATAAAAATATGTAAAACCGTAAAGCGTTGCAAAAACCTTGAAGGTTTCTAACTGAAATCAATTATTTATCTGAAAAACTATAGATATGCAAATCATTGATTTTTAAGTTTTTAGAGCCAAAAATTATATTTATTTTGAAATCAACGGTTTACAAAAAACTGGAACATCGAGTTATAGTGAAGCTCAAAATCACCCATTTTGCAGGATAACCAAATTTATAACCCCTTAATTTATTAAATGGTAGTCCCCAAAAAGTAGTGAGATAAATATTTTTTTAGCACCAATTATAACTACAAGGATTATTTGCTTATGAAAGGATTAGATCATTTAGATTCTATTCTGAACTCTCTGGCGGATTGAGATACTGAACGTACTTGAAATCCGTCAAATTTGTTAACGTTGAGAAATCATATTTTGGGATTTTCAACGGATTTTCACTTGACAGAGAAGGCGAACAAAATCCTTGATTAGAATTATTATCCTTTATTATAAACAATCCTTGTAGTTCTAATGGATGGTCAAAAAAACTTGAACATCGAATATCACTACTTTTTGGGGACTACCTATTAAATAACTTTAAATACATACAGTTATACATTATACGTTCACATCAGATCGAGAAGGCACTCGCTCAAAGTGCAGCTTTGTACATGAATTTATTCAAAATCCAAAGTACCACTTTGTGCGTGGCGTATGTGCGCCTTGCTATTGTTAAGTGAAATCAGATTATCTTGACACATTTCAATCAGAACAAAGTTTTTTCGTACAAGGTTCGCCTTGTACTCCTTTAAAAGAACAAAGTTTTTTCGTACAAGGTTCGCCTTGTACTCCTGATAACTCACGCCCAGTTTCGTACAAGGTTCGCCTTGTACTCCTGATAACTCACGCCCAGTTTCGTACAAAGTTCACGCCCAGTTTCGTACAAAGTTCGCCTGAAACGAATGAGAATATGACATTGTCAAGTTATTTATAACAATTATATAACTTGATGATCAAGTTTTTGATGGTTAGCAATGGTGATCGGAACGGTTTTTGCCTAAGTTTTTAACTTATTGTTATTTAAGCGATTTATAAATGTCCAAGGATTTTGCCAAAAATAGGATTTCTTTGATGAGTTAAAATTTATTGAGCAAACTCTTTGAGGGTAAACCTTTTGACATTTTTGGACAATTTAACCCTATAAAAAGTGCTATAGCTTTTCACGCAAAGCTTATGGCTCATGGCGTTCGTTGCCAAACTTTATCATCAAGTATAATACTCGTTTTTCACGAAATTGTGCATTTAGGCGGTAAACTAGCTAAGGTTCTAGGGCAAAACCTTCAAGGTTTCCAAAACCTTGAAGGTTTATAACTGTGAGGGACTTACGTCAAAGCGTGGTTTTATTCGCATTGTTCAATGTGCTAGGGGTGTGTTATTTCTTTTGCCAAGCCTAAAACTTCGACTTCATCATTTTCTTCAAATCTTATAGCCTTTCACTTGATGATTAAGTTTTTTCCTAACACACTGATTTATAAGCTTTGTTTAAATAATCTCTTGAAATAATGCCAATTAAAAACAATGGGTTAGTGTAATAAACCGCATAGCGAAGCTTTGTTATTCCTATTTTCACTGCAATAAAATAATGCTTGAACAAAAATTCCTTGCCATTGTGTCATTTCGACTCAGTGAGAAATCGGTAGTCCCTACAAACTGATGCAGGTGAGTTTAAATAGCCCCATAACAATAAAGAAAACCAAACCTTAGAAATATGAACACTGTTCAATTAACTGGCGGCCTTTGTAACCCACTGATTTTTAAGACTCGCAGAGCGAAGTAGCGACTACTCGTGATTGATTGTAAGTCCCATCTTGAGAGGGGATGCAAGGTGTGTGTTTGTTTTTTTGGTAGTCCTGAAATGTGGGCGATATTTTTTAGGTAGTCCTAAACATGTAGTGAGTTGACGGATGCTATCCCTTGCCGGGATAGTATCCGTTTGAACACCATCACTACTTTTACAGGACTACCATTTTTTAATCTTTAATCTCCTGGTTTCACCTCACCCACAAATATCACCCACATTTCAGGACTACCGTTTTTTTGTGACTGGATTTTTTACAGCAAGAAAATATTTATTTCACAGATGTTACGCACATTGATTCAAGACGGTGTCATTCACGCAAATGCGGGAATCTAGAAATAATGCGAGCCGCTTGCTTACCCGGATGATTATCACCCACTTGAAGCATCGCCCATTCTGGATTCCCGCGAATGCATTGATTACGTGGCGCATAACTTGAGTGCGTAACATCAGTTATTTCATTAAATCCAAACCAATTAATAATTACCAATTACCAAGTTATGATCGAACTAGCAATTATTGGCGGCACAGGGTTGACTGCACTTGAGGGTTTAGAAATTACCCGTCAACAAATGTTGTACACGCCTTATGGCGAACCCTCTAGCCCTATTATTCATGGCACTTATTGTGGAAAATCCATCGTTTTTCTGGCACGGCACGGGACACGACATACCATTCCACCGCATAAAATCAATTATCGGGCGAATATTTGGAGTATCAAAGAGTTAGGCATTAAAACGGTGATTGCCGTCGCTGCGGTGGGTGGCATTCATCCTGACATGCGGCCAAAGGATTTGGTGCTCCCCCATCAACTCATTGATTATACATGGTCACGCGAACATACTTTTTTTGCCGAAGATTTAACCCATGTGACCCATATTGATTTTACTCACCCGTACTGTGAAAGCTTGCGTAGCCAATTACTGACAGCAGCTCAGCAAGTTGATTTGACGATCCATCCTCAAGGCATCTATGGCGCAACCCAAGGTCCCCGTTTGGAAACTGCCGCGGAAATTAATCGTATGGAAAGAGATGGATGTGATATTGTGGGGATGACGGGGATGCCAGAGGCCGCTTTGGCGCGTGAATTGGAACTTGACTATGCCACTTGCGCAGTGGTTGCCAATCCGGCAGCAGGACGTGGCTCTGCACAAATTACAATGGCAGAAATCGAGGCCAATTTAAAACAGGGGGTTCAAAATGTTCGTCGATTGTTGGCTGAGGTAATTCGCTTGGTATAATCACCTCTAAAAGATATGGATAAACCTTCAAGGTTTGGCAAACCTTGAAGGTTTTTGCATCGGAACAAAACTTAAATCATACTTTATTGTAACCATAAAGCCAGTGAGTGGTTGCATGGTGAAGATTTTTCACACAATGAAGAACGTGGCGAGGAATAAAAACTTCATCACCCGGCTCCAGGATGAAATGTTGTCCCTCAACAGTCATCTCCAGTTGTCCATCAAGAACAGTGACGACTTCATCGCAGTTATGGACAAAGTCATTCCATTCTCGTCCCGGGGGATCCGTAAACAAATCACAAGAATAACCGCGTGCTTTCCAGTCAGTTGCGACAATAGCGCTTTCAACAGGGGCACTGAATTTATGGTGGACTAATCCATCACTCATATAGTTTTTCCTTTATCATTGCCAGTTTTTCAAAGTTAACGGATACTATCCTATCGATCGGATAGCATCCGTGAAGCGAAATTTTCTGAAAAACTATAGCATGGTTCAAATTGGGACAATATTTAGATAGATGCCCAGAAAAATGACTGTGCAAAACCTTCCAGGCTTGCCAAACCTCGAAAGATAACTGGGGACAAAACTTTTCTGGATGACTATATTAGGGAGTGGAACAGAGCGAAGAACATGGCTTGAAATTTTTTTCCCTCATCCCCACTATTTGGTTTTTCCAAAAATACACACTACACGAAAATTGTATTTTACCGGCGGCCGAAAGGCCGTTTATTAAATTTATAAATAATTCTAAATCGTGTCCATCCGGAAACTCGATCCCCATGTCATTTCGACTGAAAGAAGAAATCTTAACAGTTTGATAACCCAAAGATTTCGTAGCAGAGCTTGGCGTTTCTCGATGGACACTAAATATATAATATCCAATGTCATGGAAACAATGGTTGAAATCAAGAACTTACGCAAACAATTTGGCCCATTGACTGCTGTGGATAATATATCATTTCAAGTCAGTCAGGGTGAAGTGTTAGGTTTTCTTGGCCCCAATGGGGCGGGTAAGTCTACCACGATGAAAATGATTAGCGGTTTTTTAACACCTACCACTGGCACTGTCACCGTGGCAGGACATGAGATTGTTGAAAAACCGCTTGAAGTCAAACGGCGGCTCGGTTATTTGCCCGAAGGTGCGCCCGCTTATCCCGATATGACACCCGCCAATTATCTTGATTTTGTCGCTCAAGTGCGGGGGTTGCGGGGAAAGGATAAACGTCACCGGATTGCCGATACAGTGACGCGAGTGAATTTAGAAAGTGTTTTGCATCAGCCTGTCGATACGCTGTCCAAAGGTTTTAAGCGTCGCGTCGGTTTGGCTCAGGCGATATTGCATGATCCTGAAGTCCTGATTTTAGATGAGCCCACTGATGGACTTGATCCCAATCAAAAACACGAAGTCCGCACCCTTATTAAAAATATGGCGAAGGAAAAGGTTATTATTTTGTCCACCCATATTCTTGAGGAAGTCCATGCGGTTTGCAGCCGCGCGATCATCATCGCCAACGGTAAAATATTGGCAGACGGCACGCCCGCAGAATTGGAAGCCAAATCTCAATATCATAATGCGGTGACTATTACGCTACAGACAGCGGCTAACAAAGCTGACAAGGTGCGTAAATCTTTGTTAAATCTGCCGGGTGTGCGTAAATTAGAAACCTTGGTGGAGGATAACTCTCAGCTTCGCTATCAAGTATTTCCTGAAGCGCATCGTTCCATTATTGGTGAAATTAGCCAACATGCCCGTAGTCAACAATGGATCGTGACAGAGCTTCATGCTGAGAAAGGTCATTTGGATGACGTGTTTCGCTCTATTACGGCCCGTTTATCGTAATGGGTAATGGGTAATAGGTAATTAATTTGACAATGTCACATTATTAGAACCCCTTCGTTCTAGGCTAACTTGCACGAGAGCCGTGCAAGTTAACCTTGAACGAAGCCTCGGAAAACTGCGCTGTAATTGGAATCAAGTACAACTTTTTCTGGAATCAACGGATTTTCTGTGTGATAACTGATAACTGATAACTGACAAGGAGTAATTTTTATGCGTGCTAGCCTGATTTGGGTGTTATTCAAGCGCGAATTAACCAGTTATTTCGCCACACCCATTGCTTATGTATTTATTGTTATCTTTTTGTTTTTAAGCGGTATTTTTACCTTTTATTTAGGCAATTTCTTTGCACGAGAACAAGCAGACTTGTTACCGTTTTTCACCTTTCATCCTTGGCTGTATCTATTTTTGATACCAGCGTTATCCATGCGACTTTGGGCTGAAGAACGCAAAAGTGGCACCATTGAACTTTTGTTGACTTTACCAATCACCATCACTGAAGTGGTGATGGGAAAATTCTTGGCAGCCTGGGCATTTACCGCTATTGCTTTAGCCTTTACTTTCCCGATGTGGATTAGCGTCAATTATTTAGGTCATCCTGATAATGCCGTCATTATGGCAGGCTATATTGGTAGCCTATTGATGGCAGGTGCCTTTTTAGCCATAGGTGCCTGCATGTCGGCATTGACTAAAAATCAAGTGATTGCTTTCGTGGTAACAGTCGTGGTGTGTTTTGCTTTCATCCTCAGTGGTTTCCCGATGGTGTTAGACTTTTTTAGCGGCTGGGCACCTCAAATCATTGTCGAAACTATCAGCTCATTTAGCTTTTTGACGCATTTCAGCGCGATTACCAAAGGTGTCATTGATGTGCGTGATCTTATTTATTTCTTTTCTATAATCGCCTTCTGGTTGTTTGCCACGGCTATTTTGATTGAAATGAAGAAAGCGGATTAAGAAAGGGGATCGGTTCAAGGAGAAAGGTTTTATCGTTCCCACGCGCCCCAGCTCCCGCGCATTATCTTTGCGGGAGCGTCGCTGCTGCCGGCCCACAAACACGGGACGCTGGAGCGAACTTCAATGGGCCTATCTATAGTACAACGGATACTCGAAATAAACGGATAAGGCTCTTAAGGAATTATTCGCACCGATAGCGCCCACTTTTATAATCTGTGGATGGGATGGAATCACAAGACATATGGATGAATTAGAGTCTCTTTATCCGGCAATGAAGGGTATCCGTTGTACTAGACTTTTGATTGAATGGAAACTTTCAGAGACTTGTGTATAACGATGAGTGCGCCAGCGTCAATGCCATTAAGTTTTCGAGGTTCAGGTTTTTGCGCGCAAAAACCTGAACCTCGAAAGGGCAACCATAAAGGATTGCCCCTACATTTTGCTCTGGTTCGTAGGGGCAATCCCTTGTGGTTGCCCTCAATGAAAAGCTTAACTTAATGGCCTGTGTACAGGACAAAAAAGTGTTAAAGCCGTGATGCTATCGCTTTTTTTGCGATAGTATCACTCAAAAAATAGCACTGGTTATTACAATGATATTTTTGACTAAATAAGAATTTGTGAATT
>QNER01000329.1 GCA_003646175.1 Candidatus Parabeggiatoa sp. nov. 1 | reverse complement strand
GCCTTTCATCCCTATAAATAACATAATTGTAATCCCTAATATTCTGGAATCCTTCCTATTGGCTTGATTTAACTCAAGTTTCTAGGAAAACGTGTCGCACCCCTAAATGATAACTGACTGTTTTTTAATAACGTGAGTTCGACTTTATTTTTCAATAAGTTATGAACCGGTTTTTAATCAGAAATTTATATGTAATTCATTGATTATAAATACTTTTTAACACATTAAGCCCTTATGACTATAATGGTAATCAGGTGTTTTTCACAGACTTTCTCTCGATTGTCGCAGCCATTTCCAGGAATATTTTGAGAGTATCGTTTTTAACTTATTGATAAAAAAGAGAATATATACAACCAATTGATTATATTCAATCATTTTATAACTATTTGATATTTAAAGTCGAACTCACGTTAATAGCGTTTTCAAAATAATTTCCGTATATCGTGGTTAAATCAATAACTTATATCGGACTTTGACGATGCCTTGATTTTGATGAAGGCAGCTTTACTTCATTGTGGAACCAACTAATTTTTGCAGTCAATTTTTCCGTGATGGTGTATCGGAGTTCAAAACGTCACTTTGCCATGCTTTGGACTTTCACGGGATTATTTATAATAAGAAATCATTTACAATTAAAAAGCATTGTTGTGGGTAAAGATTAGCTTTGGCAAAGAGGTTAGAAAAATTACCAATAAAATACTTACTTTATAAAAGATACACAAAATTGTCAATAAAAAAACTGTGGTCTATGAGTTTGTCTGAGTTAGTCGCCTAATCTCTTGATTGAATTATAGTTTATTAGAGTTAGCTCAAAAATACCCAATTTATAATAGAAGACTTAACTGTTAAGTCAGACAGACTCCTAGGAGTCTGTCGGACTTGTTGAGTTAAATTATTGATTAATAAGTGAATTTTAAAAATGTTCAAAAATTAATAAATCAATAAAAACAATAATTTAGTGATTAAGTCCGACAGACTCCTAGTACATCGTCAATGTTGTTTTGATGGGTAAAAATCGTGTTGTTGGGTTTCGCTACACTCTACACAACCTACATAACCCCTCAAAACAACCTTGACAGTGTACTAGTCATATTTACTTGTTATTATTTATTTTTTAACATAATAAAAACAAATTATCAACGAAAAAAACGGGAACATTGAGTTAAAATAGTGAATGAAGAGTTTAGGGCCCTAAAATCAATTGTTTAAGATAAGTACCCGTACAGGTATTTTCAAAAAATAAATATAACAAAAACAACCACCTTCGTATTCAAAATACCTTAAAACTCTTGCACAGGTACTTATCATACGTGCGGTTGTTTAATTCTTAATTCGGTACCCTTTAAAAGTAGTTGGCAATTATACATTCTTCATCAGATAGTCCCTACAAACCAGTGGAGGTATTAAAAATCAATGACTTATTGCCATGGGCAGTCCCGCTTGGAACGAGCATTTTATCAGGTGAATTGGGGCCAAAACTTGGTTATTTTTTCTTTCGCAAAGATTTTTAAGCTTGAACATCTTTTAATCGACAATTTTATTCTCGGTTCTCGGTTCTCGATTACCGATTAAAGATTTTACACGGTTTGAACACTTCCATTGGTTTGTAGGGACTACCCTTCATCAAGGGTAATGGATAATACTAACTTATTGATTTTTACTCTCGAATTTGATGAGTTTCATCCTTGGTTTGTGTCTTTGGGCGGGGGGCATCAGCCGCTCCTATCACCTCAAACCTATTATTACCTATTACCTATTATCAAAAATATAGGTTTTTATCAAGGACAAAACTTTTCTGGATGACTATATAGAAGCTAGAAGCGTTTCGGGAATTGGTCACAAAATTTCCGATTTGTGGTCAACCAAATTAAAACGCTTGCTGAACAGTGGCACAACAGTTAGAATTTTTCTATTGAAAAAACAGGACCCAAAACCGATGTTGGGGAGTTCAAAAAAAATAATTAACTTGTCCCAATACTCTCTAGTCCTAATGGTACGCACGATAGGACTAAATACAATAGACATTATACCGATTTAATCTTAAGTGCTTGATTTTATGATACTTGTGTCAATGCTAACTTCAACTAAATCAATGGATTACATTAAATCGGTATAAACTCTAATGAATTGGCTTTAATAAACGAATAAAAAATAGTCCCTTTAACTCTATCAAGGTGCTGTGTTGTGGTGGACAAGCGTTTTAATGCCCGGGAAATATTCGGTAGTAAAATCTGCAAGCCTGCAACCTCTTATCCCTTTGGTTAGAATTCTTGACTTTAGGTTTGTAACTCCTTGATTTTTAAAACTTGCATGGTTTAAAAGGACTACCATACAGCATGAGCTGTTTATTCCAGAGATTTGGCAATGCTCTGCGATTTGGCGCAGAATTTTTCTGGGCATCTATACTTTATTGTTGGCTATTGTGCGTACCATTACTCCTAGCCCCTTTTTGTAAGGGGAACCAAACCGTGGTAAGTCACATTGATAAATGTGATTTAGGGGGGTGTGATTTTTTTCCTGAACTAAACCCAAATATTCGGCCGTAAAACTAAGTTTCTTAAACTTGATGATCAAATTTTAGGTGAAGTTTTTCGTTCTAAGCAGAGCGCTGCGGTGCTTTGTCACACTAACTAATTGTTTTTAATTAATAACAATAATTGACCTTATTTGACCTTATTTAAAGAGTTTATTTAAAAATAGTTTATAAATCAGTGTGTTATAAAAAACTTGAACATCAAGTTAAAAAATGTCGTGGTCAAATTGATGTTGAACAGCTTGTGTTTGGGGGTCAATGGGTAATAGGTAATTCATCAACGTTTTAAAAGAATATTTAATAGGTTCGTGTAAGGTGTATTGATTCATTTATGGCGGCTTTTGCAAAAATTAACGTAATTTCAATGATTTATGATAATTTTGCCGAGGCTATCATGGTTAATAAATTCACTTCCATTACCCTCGAACCATTACCAATTTCAACATTATCTTGACCTCGACAAAGTTTCTTCAAAATACTTAACTTTGTTTCTCTATCAATGCCTTTGTTTGTATAATGCGAATAGCAAATGGCGAATAGCGAAGATTTCATCACTTAAAGTTATATTATTATTTAAAAACAATGATTGATGTTAAAAATCGGCGGCTCCAAATGCCCTTGTCATGTATTGTCAGGTGAAGTGTTTTACATATCTTTTTGAAATATAATAGCAACTTTTGTTATTCGCTATTTTTGAGATATTGTCTATGGGATAATGGCGCGCACGATAGGAATTAAGTTCCAGGTAGTTACACTGGCTTTAATAATACGCACCTTAGGTGCTAGGTTTTAAAGCACCGAAGGTGCAAAATTAATATAGCCAGGGCAACGCCCCTGGCTTACACAACCAAAATTTCTATCGTGCGTGCCATTAGTTTATGGGATATGGTTAAAATGAATTGGGGGTAACATTTTTGAGGTGCGGTGTTACCTTGACTTGAACCATGCCCTCTATGGGTGTTATTTATTTATTGACTTAGGAACGTGCATAATACAACTAGGGCAACCATATTCTCGGAATCCGTTTTTGCACGCAAAAACTGATTCCGAGAAAGGATTGCCCCTACATTTTGCTTTGGTTCGTAGGGGTAATCCCTTGTGGCTACCCTTACGTTTCCTAAGTTATTTCATGCACGTTCCTTACTTGGAAAGTCTCTTAGTACGCTTTCCACGCAATCAGAAAGGAGGATGTTTGATGAACACACTTATAAAAGTGTTGTCTATTTCAATCATGTTGTCCATGATTCGTTATGTTCATGCTACCGAGTCCGGACTACTATTGGGCCTGCGCTACGGTGCTAATTATGATGTCTCTGCCACACTTTTTTCCGATAAAAAGGTTTTTGAAGAGACACAAGACTCCCCCTCTTATCGCACTTTTTGGCTCCGTACAGAAAAGGGGCAAGTTAAATTGGCAGCCGAAAGGACTAACCTATTAGTGCCGCGTGACGACGGGTTTTGGCGGATCGATGTCAAGCACAGTATCTACAATGATTTTACGGCGGATTTTGTCTGGATAAATCCCGCTCCAGATCCTGATGCCCTTCCTAACCCTTTTCTCGCGGAGCTGGAGGGAATTGATGCTTTCGATGTTTCACTGCTTGTCAAAGAGCAAGTGATTGAGTCCACGCTTGGAGAATACTGTAATGGTCATGCTTATCGCGATATTTTGTTTGTAGGAAACGACTATCTGTCAGTAGGATACACACGCAGCGAGATTTGTCGTGGTTTTATTGAAGGTTCGGTGGATAGTGCATTGCAAATGCTATCATTGGCTGAGCTTGAGCGGGTCAATATAACGACTCTGCTAGATTCTAAAGGCAACCAGACTTTCAAAAATGCCGCTGGAAGCTACCGAAAACAACACGGTGGTAGCGAAGACTGGGGCGATGTCAGTGGGGGTGTTGTACGTCATCAAGGACAGTGGGTTACGAAAGGACATTTCCCAACGGGTGAGGGAAAATACACACATTTCTCAATCCCGGCAATCGTTCCCAAAAATTTAGTCAATGACAAACCCTATCCTGACTGGAAAACGATAAAAAAACACGCCCCTGATGTAGTCGATGCGTTTAGTTCGCCGGCTAAGAATTTACTGGTAGTGCTAACAGAATCCGATAGTTTATTAGCCTTTACGGTAAAAAATGGCAAAATCAGTCAACAGCCGGTATTGCATATTCTTTTTAAACAGCCGGTGAGTGTGGTTATGGTACGCTGGGCAGAGGGACTGATGGTCTCGAATTGGGCCCAAGAAATTCAAAATTTAGGCCCAAAACCTCAACAAAGCTGGTTTACTGAAGCCGAGATTCCAAGTCAAAAGGAAGCCCCCAAAACGGTCGGTGTTGTTGTAACACAAACAACATTGAACATTCGTCAAGGCATTGGTCAACACACGAAACCGATTGCTAAAGCCAAAAAAGGTTCAAAAGTCAACGTGTTAGATGTATTAGGCCAATGGTACAAGGTTGAGCTTGATGACGGACTGATTGGCTATGCCCACAGCGATTATGTGAAGATATTGCCCAACTTGCCATACCTCCAACCGGCTTGTCCCGTTGATAATTGTCGCTATGGGAGATGGCAACTGAACAAATCTGCCATACTTTACGCCGAACCGTCGTTTCAGGCGAACTCACTGGCGACGTTAAAAGCCAAGCAAATTGTGCATGCACTTGAGGGCAAAGTACACACGTCACAATTTGGTGAGATTGAGGTTATTAAATCCAAGTTAGAACTCACTGATGACAACCAAAAGCTGACTTTACGCAAGGGAGATAGACTTTTCGATCTAGAAGAGGTTGGTTTGGGTATGCATCGATTGTGGTATAACGGCGATCTTTATTACCTGAATAACGGTTGGAATTCTAACATGGAGAATGATGAAGCACTGTGGGGCAAGATCGTTACGGATCGCAAAACACACTGGTGGGTTAATGTCAATGTGCCTGAGATTGAACTCAGTGGCTGGATTGCGAACCCCAACGCAGAGAGTATGAGTGGGCAGCCATAATACGCACGCTGGTTTTCTTCTGAGAGGCTGTGAAAATATTTTTTTGACCACTTATATAGTTTGTAAGAATAATAATTTCACACACTGGGCGAACACTAAAGTTCGTCCCAGATGGTTTAACTCGCCCATATCCTAAATCTGTCTATAACTACAAGGATTATTTGCTTATGAAAGGATTAAATCAAAACCTATCATAGTCAAAAATAAATTTAACCTGAAACGATTTTTTGAAAAGTGACTTGGCTAGGTTTGGCATTGTTTTGATTTATGGTGGTGTTCATTTATCACAGATTGTAACGTACTTATCCTTTATTATAAGTAATCCATGTAGTTATATACTCGAGGTGGAAAAACTTAAACATTGAGTTTAATGAAATTATTTTTCTGAACATCTATGGAACGAAAAATCAATGAGTGACAGACGAAAACTCAATTATTTTGACAATTTTTTTCACATCTTGTCGGGGCAACCCAAAAAATGTCGGCAAAAACGTTGGCCAAAGTTTTAAAACCGGTTTTTTTAAGTTTTGTTTTTGAAGTTGCTCAAAAAAATAGTTAAGTTAGTGCTCGAACGGAAACCATCTATGCCATTTCAAGCAAAGCTCACGAAATATTGTTGTAGTTGGAAGCCGATTAAGATTTTTCAGTTCAAAAAAATGATATGGCAGCAAGAGGTTTTCGTTCAGGCACTTGTGAGTTTATTTTGTATGATCAACAAAATATTAAACATTGTAATAAATATGAGCCCCATCCCCGCTAAAATTTTGTCCCCGCAGTGTTTATTTAAGCGGGGATCGGATTTCTGTCATCAAAATGGCTCCCTAAAAAATCCGATGTCTTCAATGCAATCAGATTTTTTGACATTCAACATCATATTGACCAAAAAAACGTTTTTGTTAACCGGCTTTTTTCTTTGAGCAACTTATCGATTGTATGGTTTTTATTTTTTTTGAGGCGAGGCTATTTATTTCGGAAAAATATGCCAATTAGGAAGGAAATACTAAAAAATTGATAATCGTGAGGTTATTAGCACTTTGTTGGGTGGATTAGCAAAAGCATAATCCACCCTTTTTGATGTGGTAATGCCGCTTTAATCAATGACACGGCACTTAGCAATACGACTTGACCAACTATTCAATTGGCAATTGACATACCGGTGGCTTATCAATGACCAAAATTGTGCCGGTGTTAATAGCCTTGATGATAGCATCAACCACTTCGGCCGGAATGATGTAGTACTTACCTTCTCTATCAGGGAACTTGGCATTAAATGTCATACCAATATCGAACTGTGGCGAACAACCCTTAATTTTGTCAAAGGTTGCCTTGCAAGTTTTAGCTGCATTGAGGAGCACAGTCGTTTCGAGATTACTGCCTTTGCAAGCACCCGTCCAACCACCAAACAGAGAATTGGAATCAGGGGTTGCCGTTAAAGTCACGCGCTTACCTTTGGTGTAGCTTTCTTTGCAATCCATACCACAATCAATACCCGGCGGTGTGCTACGGACCACACCCTTACCATTCCCCACGTTCTTGACGCTCAGTGTGAACTTGGGTGGTGACCTTTTTTTGAACTTCGCTTGGCAAGTTTTAGCCGCATTGACGATCACAGTCGTTGAGGGACGGCTGCCCATGCAATCCCCCCTCCAGCCAACAAAGCGGGAGTTGAGAGCAGGGGTTGCCGTTAAAGTCACGCGTTCACCTTTGGGGTAGCTTTCTGTGCAATCCGTACCACAATCAATGCCGGGCGGTGTGCTCTTGATCGTACCCTTACCATTTCCCACCTTCTTGACGGTCAAATTGGGCGGTGGTTGCAGTATCATGCTCGTTTCGATGATGAAATTGGATTGCGTGGTGTGGCGTTCTGCAAAGAAAAAGTCGAACGGATAAACCTGACCTTTTTTCAGTCCTAGGGCAGCTAACTGGGCTGAGGTGACTTCTTGAGTCGCTGCTCGATGCAGACCCCCTAAATCAACGACCAGTTGGTTGTTTATAAACACCCACACATCATCATCGCCTTTGAAGGTAAAGGTTTCATTCCCAGTATAGGCGAATGTGTAATGGATGGCATAAGTAAAGTGATAATTGTGCCCTCGGCCTTGATTTCCAAACAATTTCCCATCAATTGGGAAAAATTTCGTGTTTTCATAGCGGTAAATACCGCCCGGCGCATTTTTACCATTGTCCAAAGTAATTGTGATCGGCATAGCGCGATTACGCTGATTATCAGTATACCAATCTGGCAGATTGTGTATTGCACATTTACTTTGTGCAACATTGGTTGCCACCGGTACACGTTTTGCCCCCAAGGTATTTTGGACACACCCAGTTTGGACACCGGTTGAACGAGGTCCCTCAAAGTCTCTTTGATCAGCTTTGAAATCTCTGACCGTCCCCGTTAACTCAATGGTATGGGCGTGAGCCGCTGTCCCCGCAGT
>QNER01000328.1 GCA_003646175.1 Candidatus Parabeggiatoa sp. nov. 1 | reverse complement strand
GGTGATGAAAAGGAACTATTCACTAGATAAATTGTCGATTCTGTTGTTGAACCCACGTGTTTTCACAATTTTATATAGAAGTTGTTTTAGAAAAACTTCTATAGCGAACACAATTTATCAGCCCATAAATAAGAGCCCAAATGGGTGAAAGTAACGAAAGCCGTGAAACTTCCTTTTCACCAGTTCAGGTTTAGGAGGAATTGGCTATTTTAGGCACAATCAAAAAAATACCCCTAACCCTAATGGCACACACGATAGAAATTAAGTTCCAGGTAGTTACACTGGCTTTAATAATACACACCAAAGGGGTTAAGTTTTAAAGCCCCTTCGATGCGAAATTAATATAGCCAGTGTAACTACCTGGAACTATCTATTAAAAACGTCGAACCGATAGTTGCCTTATGCTCAACCGGCTAACGTGTTTTTACTCGCTAAGGCTTTCATTTCAAACGGGGATGAACCAAGCACATCCTCTTCTGGCCCAATAGGATTCGCTCCCTTTGTATAGGAACTCATGCCTTTCTCACCTTTAAAAATATGAAGTTCTTGCCGCATTATTGCGGGTGTAATACCCGCTGTGGACAGATGAAACCAAACCTGCGTCCAAACGTCTTCCAAAATAAAATATTTAGCCGCATAATCGTCGGCACAAAATGCAATCCAATAACTGGCTGCCCATTCGTTGATTTCCTTAAAGAAAACAATGGGGGCTGGATCTTTAATAATTTTATTGGCCGACAACAAAGCATCAAGAAGAATTTTTTTAACACGCGCAGGCGGATGTCTAGGCGGAACATAAACAATAGGCCATAACCAGTACACTTCATCAGGGTAATAATAATTGACAATAACCGATTCGGCCGCAATGCTGTTGGGTAGACTAAGTATACACCCATCTCTGCCTTTAAGCCGAGTGGCCCGCCAATTAATATCTATCACTTCTCCTTCCTCAGCCTCGCCTATTTTGATCCAATCACCGAGCCGAAAAGGACGTTCCATGTTAATCATAATCCCAGAGAATACATTTGAAATATTAATTTGAATCGCTAAACCAATAACCATCGCAATCATACCAGAAGCAGCTAATAAACTGGTGAATTGCTGTTCATACACAAAGACAATGATCCCAATAATCGCTATAAAATAAACGAGAAGTGCGAAAAAATGACGTATAATGTTCGGTATGGCACCCAACCGTTCCTCTAACGGTGTCCAGATGAAACGTTCCGAAGCCACATTAATGAGAAAAGCGGGAACCAGCCACCACAATATATCAAAGACCTTTATGATATATTTCATCTGATGGGTGCTGGTATTTTCGGCCAACCAGTCGGCAAACAAAATTTCACCCGATAATAGCCAAAGAGCGGCACAAATAACCTGAAATGACCAAATAATAAATTTGTTCAATATTTGTTTACTCTTGACAAAAAACGTCAGCAGTAAAAAGAGAATACCGCTTACCACCATCAGATGAGAGGTATATTGGTATGGAATTAATCCCTGTAAGGTGAATTGATCCTTTTTAATTTGAATGGCCGCATTAAATTGAGAATATTCAATTATCCCCTCCGACACGTTGAGATAGTCAGGATCACCTGCGGAAGATTCTTTGATTATTTTGGGAAAAAACCAGACACGATTGATTGACCAACCTGAAGCAGGGTTGAGAACGTGATTTTTTGCCAGTCTTTTGACCAAAGATGTTTCTTGATTATGCCCCATGCCCAACACATCAGTCACATAAATCAGGTTGTTGCGGGTTAATAAACGGTGATGGAAGCTTACCCCAACGACATGTTGTTTATAGGCAAAATAATTGGGCAGAAAATCGGCCCGAAAACGACTCTTGATTCTATAAACCCGATAGGTAATTTTTTCCTTATCCTTCTTTTTAGGTTTATCTTCAATAGGCGTTTCTAACTGTTTCTTAACCTCTTTTTGATCGATAACATTCAAAAACTCTATGTCCGCAATATCAAAATCGCCTTGAAATCGAAACCACAACTTAAAATCCAACGTAAACTGTAAATCTGTTATATTAATATCACTGATTCCCAGAATTTTTAAACCCACATAAACAACATTGGTTTTATACATGTACTTGTCGTTAACAAGCAAGACACGTTCATCAAGCAGTGCTTGTTCTAAATCAGTAATTTCATTGGCATTACGCACCACTTGCAATTGAGTTAAAGCAGAAACCAAGTTTTTATGTTTATACACACCAATCACAACGGGCTTTTGTGCATCCCTATTTTCATCAAAGTAATTGAAACCCGTGGTACCTTCCACTGCATCGTGAATATTGGTAAAACTGGCTAAGGCCTCACGAATTTTTTTGCGATCTTCAGACAAACTTTCTTGAGTTCCTTCAACACTGGCCTGTTTTATCGCTTTAACAAGTACCATGGCCGTATCATAAGCATAGGCAGCGGACCAATCAAGTTTTTCATCATACTTGGCTTGATACTCTTCTTTGAACTTCAGAGCTTTTTCGTTGGCCGTGTCAAATATCAACGGCGTTGCCACATAAATATCATTGGTGTAATAACCGCGATTGGTTTTTTCGGTCGGAAATTTATTAAAACCCTCCACAAAGGTTTGTTCAGAAAAACCAGAACCACTAATAATATAGTTTTTGAGGCCGGCATCTTTGATGAGTTTCACCAACGCAATGCCCTCACTGGCTTGCGTCGCTAACAGAATGGCACCCGCCGTCTCGCTATCTTGCTTCAATTGCTCAACGAAATGTTTCAACTTTGCATCCTTATTTTCATCATCAGGTTGAAAATCCCATTGATTCGATACATTCATTCCCAAGCCATCCGCTGCCTGTTCAAAAACCTCAGCCAAATAAGAACCATAACCACTGTTATCATGAACAATAGTGACTTGATTCAACTTAAACACATTTTTGACATAATAAGCCAAAAACTGACCGGAGGCACTGGCATTGTAGATATTTCTGAAATACCATTCGTTACCTTCGGTTACTTTCACATTAACGGAACCGGGCGTAATGGCAGGAATTTGATGTTTTTTATAAATTTTACCAGCGCTGATGGAAGCGGAACTATACCAATGACCAATAACAGCAACGGCTTGATTTTCTTCAACAATTTTTTGCGCCTGCTCACTGGCGATTTTGGCATTGTTTTCGTCATCAAATACATCAAGAATGAGTTTTTTGCCGTTGATTCCTCCTCTTTGATTGATTTTATCAAAATATAATTGAATGGATCGAGTCATTAATCTACCCGCGGCCTCACCTTCGCCTGACATAGGGCCGGCAAAAGCAATATGTATAGATTGTCCGTACATTTTCAAATAAATAAGGCACGCGAACAAAATTAAAGCGACTAAAATGATTGCACCTAATAGAAAAATTTTCGTTTTCATACGATGTTACCCTCAACCAATATTGCTTAATACTTGTTGGTAACGGGTTATAGATAATGGGTAATGGATAATGGGTCAAATTTTTAATAAGAAGGACTTGCAAAACTCCGACGCTCAACTATAAATAAATAATTTACATGCCATTAGGTAATCGTAAGTTATTGATTTATCGTTTATACCCAAGAGTTTTGCAAGAGGCTCATGAATGAATTAATTGACCATTGTAATAGTGTTTATTTTTAAAAATGATTCTCTATGTACAGGACAAAAAAGTGTTCAAGCCGTGATGCTATCGCTTTTTTTGGCGATAGTATCACTAAAACAATAGCACTGGTTATTGCATCAATATTTCTTCAAGCCGTGATGCTATCGCTTTTTTTGAAGTTAACGGATACTATCCCATCGAGGGATAGCAGCAGTGAAGTTACGTTATTTTTCTGAAAATCTATATCGCCAAAAAAAGCGATAGCATCACGAAATGTTGAATCGCAAAAGTGTGACTCACGCCAAAAAAAGCGATAGCATCACGAAATGACTTTAAAATCAATTGGTTATAATTTTTGTCTGGTACATAGAAGGATTCTATAGTCCTTGCTGAGAAATTAATTGGCTTTCAGGCGACACAAACCCTAAAAGCTGAAAAACCGTCAAATTGCGTCATGATCAATTTCACAAGTACGGAGACGGATAATTTTAGAAATGGGTGTGACAAAAATCTTACCGTCACCCATTTTATCGAGTTGCGCTCCTTGAATGATGGTGTCAATACATTGTTCTACTTGTGATTCGGCAACAATCAATTCCAGTTTGATTTTGGGCAGAAAATCTACCATGTCTTCGGCACATTGATAAAGCTCTGTATGACCTTTTTGCCATCCAAACCCTTTAACTTCAGTGATAGTCATGCCGGTAATACCGGCTTGGACTAAGGCCTCACCGACATCATCTGCGAGAAAAGGTTTAATAATGGCTTCAACTTTCTTCACAATGTGTTCCCCTCATGGTAAATAGCTCCAGATAAATATTTTAATCTTTTTAAATATCTGAATCATAATTCTATAGACGTTCAGAAAAATATTTAGGACAAAACCGTAAAGCGTTGAAAAAACCTTGAAGGTTTTTAACTGAAATTATCTGAAAAACTATAGGGTAAATTTTAAATTTTGGTGCACAAAAAACTTTAGTCTAGAAAACCGAATTTTTGTCAATTTTGCCACAGTTTAGAGTGCTTCGCTTTTTGAAGTTAAGTTGTTATTCTGAAAATTCTGATTTCGAGGTTCAAGTTTTTGCACGCAAAAACTTGAACCTCGAAAAGACAATAAAGTTAAATATTCAAACATTCAAAAATACGAATTCCTATCTCTGTAGGATTTCGTGCCAACGTCACGCCCGCCGCTTCTAAGGCCGCAAATTTATCTGGTGCCGTGCCCTTACCTCCCGCAATGATTGCCCCCGCATGTCCCATACGCTTACCGGGGGGTGCCGTCACCCCGGCAATATAAGCGACAACCGGTTTAGTCACATAAGATTTGATATAACTTGCCGCCTCTTCTTCATCCGTACCACCAATTTCGCCTACTATAACAATGCCTTCAGTTTGTGAATCTTGTTGGAATAATTCTAAACAATCTATGAAGTTTATGCCATGAATCGGATCACCACCCATCCCAATACAAGTGCTTTGCCCCAAACCATTGTGCGTGGTTTGAGCCACGGCTTCGTAAGTTAAGGTGCCAGAACGTGAGATAATACCAATGCGTCCCGGTTGGTGTATAAAGCCGGGCATGATACCAATTTTACAAGCCCCAGGGGTAATAATGCCCGGGCAATTAGGTCCAATTAAGCACACTTCGGGATAATGATCATCAAGTGTGGTTTTAACTTTGAGCATATCCAACACGGGAATGCCTTCAGTAATACAAACGATGATTTGAATGCCACCGTCGGCCGCTTCCAATATCGCATCCGCTGCAAACGGTGCTGGCACATAAATCATTGTTGCCATTGCGCCGGTGCTTGCCACGGCATCGCGTACCGTATCAAAAACGGGTAACCCAAGGTGAGTTTGTCCACCGCGCCCGGGGGTGACACCACCGACTAATTGAGTCCCGTAGGCGAGACATTGTTCAGAGTGAAAAGTGCCTTGTTTGCCAGTAAATCCTTGGCAAATCACTTTAGTATCCGCATTAACTAATATACTCATATTGTTATCCTTTAGCCGCTAAGACGGCTTTTTTAGCCGCGTCGTCCAAATTATCGGCGGGAATAACCGACAATCCACTGTTTTTCAACAGGGTTTTACCCACATCCACGTTAGTCCCTTCCAAACGCACCACCACGGGTAATTGGGTAGCCGTTTCTTTAATCGCATGTATCACCCCTTCAGCAATCAGATCACATCTGACGATACCACCAAATATATTGACTAAAATGGCCTTCACTTTGGGATCGGACAAAATGATTTTAAAGGCCTCTGTCACCCTCTCTGCTGTTGTACCTCCGCCCACATCAAGAAAATTCGCCGGCGTACCACCTTGCATTTTGATAACGTCCATCGTTGCCATCGCCAATCCAGCTCCATTAACCATGCAGGCAATGGAGCCCTCTAGCGCAACATAATTGAGATCAAACTGACGGGCCTTATATTCTTTTTCGTCTTCTTGAGTTGAATCGTATAAAACCGCTAAATCCTTATGCCGATAAAGGGCATTGTCATCAATATTAATTTTGGCATCCAATGCCAATAATTCACCTTGTTCAGTGATAATTAAAGGATTAATTTCAACTAAACTCAGATCCTTGTCTACAAACAGATGGTATAAATTAAATAATATAGAAATCAATGGTTTACTTTGAGGAGCGTCTAAACCTAAAGCAAAAGCGATTTCGCGGCATTGATAACTGCAAATGCCCATCACCGGATCTATCACACGACGGATGATTTTTTCTGGGGTGCTGGCAGCGACTTCTTCAATATCCATCCCACCGGCAGATGACGCAATCACGGCAATACGCGCCGCTGCACGATCAACCACTAAACTCAAGTAAAGTTCGCGCTTGATTGCGGTCGTGTTTTCTACCAGTACACAATGCACCGGTTGTCCATGAGCCCCGGTTTGATGAGTCACCAGTTGAGTCCCAATCAAACCGTGGGTTATTTCCATGATTTCATCCAAATTCTGGGCACGTTGAACGCCACCCACTTTGCCACGTCCACCAGCATGGACTTGTGCTTTAACCATCCAAGCCTCACCGCCCAAGTTTTGTGCATGCTGTTTAGCCTCACTCGCGTTCCAAGCCACATATCCGGTTGGCACTGGGATGCCATAATCGGCAAATAGTTGTTTTGCTTGATATTCGTGTATATTCATCAGTTCGCTTTGAGTCTGTGATGTTTAGAGCGTATATTTTGGTATAACTGAATTATTTTAGCAAAGGTATTTTACAAATAGTTTTCGAGGCAAAAGTTTTTCTCCGAAAAACTTTTACCTCGAATCGAGACAAAAGTTTTTGGGCATCCTTCAAAAGTATGGAATGAAGGGCAATAGGTAATGGGTAATGGGTGGGGTGATAAAAATTGTGTTCGCGCCTAAAGTTTTGGCGCGCCAAAACTTTAGGCGCGAATTGTGAATTGTGAATTGTGAACTGTGAATTGTTAAGTCAAAACCAATTGTTAACTTATTGTTTTTTTTAGGTGGGCAAGCGGGCGTTAATATTTGGGACAATGTTTGAGATCGTTCGGCCCGCTTACCCACCCTACGAGACAACGAGGCATTGTTCATGGCAATAGATAACTCTATTGCTCGAATCGATAGCTCTTTATCAACAGCCCACCTTAAACCTATTGCCTCAAACCTAGTGGTAATTTGTACGGACTGTAAAATCAAAAACAAAACTTATAATGCGAATTAATGGTTGAACAAGTCATTGAAAAATAACGTTATTAAAATTAACCATTTGGCGCGTATCTGCCAATTTATTTTTTAACGTATTGTTTTTATTAGAAATTGAAGTTTTAACTCTTAATTCGCATTTATAGTTTTTTATACAGGAAGTACAACTTCTTTCCGAATTTCACCGATTTATTTTTTTAAGATGGATGTAGCTTAACATTAATAGAAATGTGAACTTTATTTTATATATTACCTATTACCTATTACCTATTACCTAATAATCATGGCAACAAATAAAAGGCTAACCAGAATACCAAATCAACATATTCAACTGGCTCATGGTAATGGCGGGCGTTTTATGCGTGAATTAATTGATAATTTGTTCGCCTATCATCTCAGTAATTCATTATTAGATACCAATGTTGATGCCGCTTTGATTCCCATTGATAGTAATCAAGAAGTGATGATAACAACAGACGGGTTTACGGTTAAACCTCTAGAATTTCCGGGGGGAGATATTGGTTGCTTGGCTGTGCATGGTACCGTTAATGATTTATGGTGACGACACGTTTTCCTAGAAACCTAGAAGTAATTTAGGCCAATAGGAAGGATTCCAGAGTATTAGGAATTACAATTATGTTATTTATAGGGATGAAAGGCTACCCTTGCTGTATTACTCAGTAAAAG
>QNER01000327.1 GCA_003646175.1 Candidatus Parabeggiatoa sp. nov. 1 | reverse complement strand
TATTGGCGACTACATTAGCAGGAGTACAAAGCGAACTTTGTACGAAAAAACGGCGTGGTTAAATAATTAATTGAATCTTAAAAAAAGCCCTTTGGCATAACGCTTTGGGGCTTTTTTTGTGCCAAAAAACTATTGGCGACTACATTAGCAGGAGTACAAGGCGAACCTTGTACGAAAAAACGGCGTGGTTAAAATTAATTGAATCTTAAAAAAAGCCCCTTGGCATAATGCCTTGGGGCTTTTTTTGTGCCAAAAAACTATTGGCGACTACATTAGCAGGAGTACAAGGCGAACCTTGTACGAAAAAATGGCGTGGTTAAAATTAATTGAATCTTAAAAAAAGCCCCTTGGCATAACGCCTTGGGGCTTTTTTTTGCTCAAAAACTATTAGCGACTACATAAAGTTGACTGTGTTAAAAAGTTGCTCAGTCTGTTTTATTCGAGAATAAAGAATGAGGTTCGCCATTCTATATTCTATATTTTTAGAAACCTTCAAGGTTTTGGAAACCTTGAAGGTTTTGTTAGAGAAGGTTTTGCCTTGATAAAGTTTTTAAATTTTTTTTATCTTCACCCCTTGACAAAAGATTGTGAAGACTTTAATATTCAATTTCTCACTTTTACAGGGTGCCTAATTCATTTTCTTTTCGCTATAATATTAATAAGAAAAAGTAAGAAATGGTAAAGCACAACCCTTAATTGTATTTTTTTGGGGGTGACATGGTTTCGACGTGGGTTGCAAAACCTAAGGGGCATGCCGAGGCGCAGATTGACCTCGTAAATCCAACTGCAAAAAAAGATAGTCGCCAACGACAATCAATACGCACTAGCCGCTTGATCGGCTAGCCTCTGACTGAGTTCGTGCTTGTGCGCTCAGCGTCTGTTTGTAGTTTAGGCAGACATTCAGGGGTCAATTCTCACAAGATCGCGGAGATATGCGTCTGGGGTTGATCCGTTAAAGCTTTAACAGACTCGCTGCTCGTTGTCCCGCCTATCGGATGATTGGTGGCTAAATACAATGGTAGGACTAAGCATGTAGAACCAAGGGCGGAGGACTTGCGGACGCGGGTTCGATTCCCGCCGCCTCCACCATTTTTCAATCCCTCCTTATGACGTGTACACCTCACAACGGGGCGTACACTTTTTTTTTCCCCTTGTTTGTTTCAATACCCACCACCATAATATATTTTAGACACGCCTGTCTCATCTATAATCCTGACTTTATTAAACCACTCACATTTTAGGGTTCATGTTGTTTTTAAATAACGACTTGATTTACAAACGCTTCGGTGACTATGAGTCCTTTTGTTGACAATCCCTTTTTCCTTCATATAAATAAATGCAAAAAAAGCATCTGTTGGGCTATAGTTTGTAAGAATAATAATTTCAGTTAGAAACCGTAAAGCGTTTTGGAAACTTTGAAGGTTTTGCCCTATTAAAAACCGTAAAGCGTTTTGGAAACCTTGAAGGTTTTGCCCTAAAGTCTATAACTCTAACTGGTCAGCCGTTTTTCTAGCGATATTTATTTGTTCAAGAAATCGACTTTGGCGAAAATCATATATTTTCAATGGATTATTAAGATGATTGAACCCCTAAACATGAGTTAAACCAATAAGTTAAGACAAATGAGTATACAAAATAGCACACTTGCCCTAGCTGGGATGTTTCAAGCCGCTGATTTAGTCCGGCAAATTGCTCGGCAAGGTTTGCTTGACCAAGCCCCGTTTGAAGTCACTATTCAAAGTCTGTTAAAAATTGATGCCGATTCCACCGAGGAGGTTTATGGTGGAGTGTCGGGTATCAAAACCGGTTTGCAGGTTTTATGTGGGCAATTGGGATCTGGTCAACGAAATATGGAAGTGATGCATTATTTGCTTGGGATGGTTTTTTTGGAGCGGAAACTGACTAAGCGGAATGATATGTTGGATAAAATAACAATTGGACTTGAAACAGCCGTCGCGCAAGCGGAAATGTATGCGGTGACTCACCCTAATATCATTACCCATTTAGCTCAGTTGTATTCACAAAGTTTAAGCACTTTGGATTATCGTGTCAAAGTCAACGGCGAACGACGTTTTCTGGAAAATCAAAATAATGCTGATAAAATCCGTGCATTATTGTTGGCAGGTATCCGTTCTGCGGTATTGTGGCGACAAAAAGGGGGGAAGCGTTTACACTTGATTTTTGCGCGGGGGAAACTTTTACGCACCGCTCAAAAGTTTTTGGAACACCTTGAACTTGAAAATCCGGTCAAATCGGCATGATGATGGGAATGGATTCAACGCAAAACATTTTTGCGCGCAAAAACGGTATTGCTATAAATTTACAGCAAGAAAATTTGTAACTACTCAGCCCCAACGGGCGAATTATTATAGCCTGGGGCAACGCCCCAGGTGCAGGTGTTTATGATTTTAAGCCCTGATAGCGCATTAAAATGGGTTCCCAGGGCGCTGCCCTGGGCTTTAATAAAGCGCCCTTTCAGGGCTGAGTTGTTACGAATTGTTTTCGCCATTCTCCATCCCCTATCAACAAATCGTTTCTATAACCCCCCCCCCTAAACATTCGTCGCGCTGATAAAATACAACAGATTGCCCCTGGGTGACGGCGCGTTGTGGTTGGGTAAAGCTGACATAGCAACTTTCTTTGGACAGTTCTGTAATAACACAGTCTTGTTCGGTTTGACGATAACGGGTTTTTGCACCACACGATAACGGGATTTTCGGTGCAGTCCCAGATATCCAGTGTATTTGTTTAGCAATTAAGTTGCGACTAAACAATAGGGGGTGATCATGTCCTTGCCCCACTATCAATCGGTTATTTGGAATATCTTTAGCCACCACGTACCAAGGTTCCCCACTACCGCCGGCTTGCCCCCCGATTTTTAAGCCTTGACGTTGCCCCAGCGTGTAATACATTAATCCGTCATGTTGCCCTAAACAATGTCCTTCAGGTGTTTCAATGGATCCCGGCTGTGTCGGCAGAAAGCGCGATAAGAAAACTTTAAAGGGGCGTTCACCAATAAAACAAATTCCGGTGCTATCTTTTTTACTCTGTGTTGCCAATTGTGCCTGCGCCGCTAGCTGACGCACGGCGGTTTTTTTTAAATCGCCAATGGGAAAACAACTTTGTGCCAATTGTGCTTGTCCCAGCGTATATAAAAAATAGCTTTGATCTTTGTTAGGATCTATGCCTTTTAAAAGTTGGTAATGTCCGTTAGTCTGAGTTTTTTGCACATAATGTCCAGTCGCAATTGCCACCCCCCCCAAAGAGATGGCATGTTCCAAAAAAACTTTAAATTTGATTTCGCGATTACACAAAATATCGGGATTAGGTGTGCGTCCCGCTTGATATTCTTGTAGACAATGGGCAAATACATTATCCCAATATTCGGTGGCAAAATTGACTGTGTGTAGTGGGATATCCAAAGCATCACATACTTTCTTTGCATCACGCAAATCAGCAGCGGCACTGCAATAATTTTCAGTATCATCTTCCTCCCAATTTTTCATAAACAAGCCATGCACTTCATAGCCTGGTTTTTTCAGGAGTAAAGCTGCGACAGAGGAATCCACGCCACCGGACATGCCGACAATGATTCTTTTATAATCAGACATTTATCAGATAGTAATAGGTAATGGTAATAGGTTAATGGCACGCGCGATTGGAATTAAGAATTAACCCGAATATTTCACAAACCGCGGCAAATTTTATCTAATAGGTTGATTTATAAGACTATATGATAAAAACATTTCTTAAAATAAGTTATGAGTCGATGGTTTTAATAATCATAGCCTTACATAACGATTTGGGGAGTTTATGAAAAATCCGGGTTAAGTTCCAGGGGCGTTGCCCCTGGCTATATTAATTTCGCCCCGTTGGGGCTTTAAAACTTAGCACCAAAGGTGCGTATTATTAAATAAAAAATTACGACTCAAATGTTATTCTTTCCCTTTGGAGCGATCCCCTTTTCCTTTCACATTTGGGTAATTAATGACAACGGATAACGAATTCCCGCTAAATAGTCGTCTATGCAGCGCAATACCATTGGGCTGCGTAAATTTGAAAGGTTTGCAACGCTCTCTCGTGTCAACCAAACTGTACGTAGAATGCCAGTATCCAAAGTACGATCCAACTCGTGACGATGATGTTGTCCACAAAAACATACTCGCAAATAAGTGATTTGATTGGCTGGGCTCGTGTATTGGTAAATACCAACAATGGCTTGCGCTTTAAAATGCCAGGCCGATTCTTCCAAGGTTTCACGCGCTACCGCTTCAATGAGCGTCTCGCCTTTATCCCAATGCCCAGCGGGTTGGTTAAAAACGGTTAATCCATCGGATTGTTCTTCAATTAATAAAAAGCGTTGTTCATATTCGATAATAGCTGCAACAGTAAGATGAGGTGCCCAGTCCATATTTACAATTTTACCGTTTTCAGAAAGTTCTAGGGGCGTTGCCCATGGCTAGATTAATAATACACTCCCGTTGGGGCTAGATTAAAGCTAAAGGCAACGCCCCTGGCTCATTAATCAGCGTTAAAAAATCAATAATCATTTTTTGCCATTCCCCATTCACAGCTAAAGTTTTTTTTTGCTCAAAAAACGTTAGCTGCGAATCCATCCCCATCCCCATTTTGAATTTTGCAATAGGCTTTTGTTGGTAATTGCCCTTTTTCCAAAGGAGAGTGGGTTGCATAAATTTATTTCAATGTTCTATACTTTAAAACAAAGTGTTGTTAAATAATAATACACTTCGCCAATGGCATTTTTCCAATGATTGATTTGTAAGTCCTATTTATTGATGCGATGCAAGGGGTGTGTTGGTTTTTTGTCATAAAATTTTTTATGGTAAATTGATTTCGTGATGCTATCGCTTTTTTTGCGATAGTATCACTTTAATGAAATATTGATGTAATAACCATCAGTACTATTGTTTTAGTGAGACTATTGCCACAAAAAGCGATAACATCACGGCTTAAACACTTTTTTGTACATAGGACAAAGGTATTGAAAACCCCAAAAGTATGAAAAAGGGAAAAAACTTTTCTGGAGGAGACTCTTGCAAAATGGGTAACAGGTAATAGGTAATAGATAATCATGGCATGAAACCTCAAAATGAAGATATCTACCAAAGTTAACGGATACTATCCCTAAGAAGGGATAGCATCCGTTAGATAATCATGGCATGAAACTTCAAAATGAAGATATCTACCAAAGTTAACGGATACTATCCCTAAGAAGGGATAGCATCCGTTTCGTTACGTTATTTTCTGACGATAAACCCATTTAATTTAAGATGAGTTTCGCAAGGGTAACAGCCCAATATGTGCAAAGCACCGCAAAGAACTAAAGCGTGTTATTCATGTTTGAACCAAGTATTTATTTAGGATGCCTATATAGATGTTCAGTTCAGAAAAATATTTAGGCAAAACCAAAACCTTCAAGGTTTCCAAAACCTTGAAGGTTTTTAACTGAAATTATTTGTCTGAAAAACTATAGTTATTATTCCGTTTACTTATATATAGGAGGTGAAAATGCACGGTGCCATACAAATGCACAGTACCATACTTTTAATCGGGTTGTTTGCCACTATACCGATTACAGCAACTGCAGAAGACGTGAGTGATACCCCAGAAGGGGCTAAGAGTACTTCTAAAAACAGGGGAATCAAAGAAACGCTGATTTCAGCAACCGACGTGGATTTTTTTAGATTTGATGTGAGTAAAGACAGGGACTATCCTGAGCGTGATGCCAGTGGTAATATCACTGTGACTCTCAGTCAAAAAGCGCCCCCCGGTGCTAATCCCCTAGTAGGTTGGCAGCTTGATCTGTATTCGGAGAAGAATTTCGCTACCCCGTTATACACAGCCACTTTACCAGAAACCAGTCTTGAGACTCAGTTTGAACAAGGTTTATCTTTAGGTAGGTACTATTACAAAGTGTCTTCAGTGGGCAGTGGGGGTTTTCCAACCAAGGAATATACGATCCAAGGTTCTTGGGAAGAAAGTACCCAGTACGAAAAACCCCCCAATGACAACACAGGTGCGGCGACGGCTATCAGAGCCAATGAGGCTTATTATGGTAACTTATCTTCGCCGAGTGATATCGATGTCTATCGTTTGACTTTACAAGCACCTGACTCGGTGACTATTACTTTGAGTCAAGAAATGCCGAACAGCGATTCTACTATTGGTTGGCAACTCCGCTTGCTCAGCCCAAGTTTACTTCAGCAGGAAATTGTCAATGTGCCTTCAACCACACTTAAGGGCACAATGCAGGTTAACTTGGAAGTTGGTATGCATTATATTTTTGTTCAGGCATTGCCACCAAGCGATGAGGAGGAAGAAACCCAAGCCCCTGTTGGACGAAAGTATCAGGTAATCGCTAACGCGCCGAATGCGCCAGTACCTCCGGAAAATTGCGAGTTTATCTTCACTTATGCACAAAATCCGGTGACACAGCATTGGGCGATGTTTCCTACACTTTGTGACGTTCCTCCCAATTGGGTTAGTCAAACCACACTGCCAGAATTGTTTGAAGTGTGCCCGTCGCGCTATGCGACTTACACTTTCCCTGATCAAAACACAGACGGGATTGGAATGCTGAAAGTACCGTATCTGGATCTCACAGATGGACTTGGAAATCAACTTCTGGTACGGATTGAAATGCAACAAGAAGAAATACAACAAACGCCGGAGGGCATCCCTTTGTATCGTTTCCAACTGTTACCAGAAAAATTGAAATTGATTCGTGTGCTTAAGGAAGCACCGGTTGAAGAGTCACCTGCTCCAGAGACACCGTAAGTCTATAAAAAGTGGGCAATGGGCTAATGGCAGGCACGATAGAAATTTTGGTTGTGCAAGCAAGTAGATGTAGCCCACCAACGTCTTTTTGTTGCCCCAGCAACTCTTTGAGGTGGGCAATAAAAGGACATTGGTGGGCTACAAAAAAACCTTTTACGAAATGATGATCAACGTTTAATTTCTTATATGGTGTCTTTCTGGAAACGCGATTTTGCTATCATCCCGCCTTATAGACGTTCAGAAAAATATTTGGGGCAAAACCTTCGAGGTTTCCAAAACCTCGAAGGTTTCTAACTGAATTTATTTATCTGAAAAGAATTGAAGTTTCTGAATGGGCACTATCTGGGGTGGTGAAAATTGTGTTCGCGCCTAGGCTGATAAAAAGGCTCTGTCTGTGTGAGCAATAATAGTTTTCCCCGTTTTGGTTTTGCATGGAAAAATTAATTGTATAAAAAATAGTAAGTTAAATAATCATAGATTCATTAGTACTTCACAATTCATAATTCACAATTCACAATTTTTATCATCCCGCCCATTACTTCTCTAATCTCCCACCCATAACCGAAATTCTAATCATGACATCAGAAGTCAGTTAGAAACCTTGAAGGTTTTGGAAACCTTGAAGGTTTTACCCTATAGAAAACATCATGAATACCCAAAAAATGCTCACAGAAATCTATACGCCCACCTTCAAAGCTGTGCAACGTATCTTAATCCGTAGAGGATTATTACTCATTGCGATATCCCCGGTTAAAAACCGCAAAAAAACTAAAATGGAAAAATGAATAAAGCTGACGCTATTCGTTTAGCTAAACTGATGAGTCACCCGCAGCTTTTGGCAGAAATCACCGTTAACGGCTATTATTGAACATGGATAGAGATAAATATAACTACGACGATAATGAGTTTTTTCAAAAAACGCCTTTTACTTTGCTGGATAAACTGTGAGAACTACAAGGATTATTTATAAGAAAGGATAAACTGTGAGAACTACAAGGATTATTTATAAGAAAGGATTTAAAATCAAAACCGTTAACTACGATGATTGTTTATATAGGACTTACGCATTGACTAGTGACTGTTTTATGAACGTCTTTAAAATAAAAACCAAGTTTTTTAAATCATGGGTGATTTGATTAGGTTTGAGATTTTACCCAGACTACAGAAAATTGCTCAAAAACATGGAAGCTTTGATTTGATTAGATTTGAGATTT
>QNER01000326.1 GCA_003646175.1 Candidatus Parabeggiatoa sp. nov. 1 | reverse complement strand
CGCCGAAGGTGCGACATTAATATAGCCAGTGTATTACCTTCCGCTAACAAAACCCTTATTTTCTTATTTTCGGACAACTCTATTGTTCATGGCAATAGATAACCCTATTTCTCGAATCGATAGAATCTTTATCAACAGCCTAGGTTAGAGGGTAAACGCGGATTTTTGGCATCAAAATGGTAATTTTATACCAGGGGGTAATCCTAATCCGCCCGTTAGGCCCTCCATTTTATCTTTACCCTCCATTTCGACTTTGCGCACGGCATCATTGACGGCTGCTGCCACCAAATCTTCCAGCATTTCTTTGTCTTCGCTCATAAGGCTAGGATCGATTTCGACACGCCGCACATCATGCCGCCCAGTCATGATCACTTTGACCATACCACCACCCGATTCGCCACTGACTTCTAAGTCAGCCAATTCTTTCTGGGCCTCTTCAAAATCGGTTTTCATTTTTTGGGCTTGTTTCATTAAATTGCCAAGTCCGCCTTTCATTGTTTATCCTCTGTCAAGTATAAGTTGTTTTCCAGTTATCAATCAGGGAATCGGGATCGTGATCTGGGGTGTTAAATTTGAGCCATGTTTTCCATTTCAATTTTTTTTCACCAAAGAATTGGATTCGTAGGCCATCCCAAGTGGGCGCTCATAACTCAAAAAATACCATGATATCAAAGCTTAGCAGTCCCACCATCGTGGAACAAAAAATAGAGTTAAAAAGGGACCTGGAAATTAGCTTATATTGTAACTACTCAGCACCGAAGGTGCGAATTATTATAGCCTGGGGCTTTGCGGCAGGTACAGGCGTTTATGATTGTGAAAAGGGCGTTGCCCTGGGCTTTAATAAAGCGCCCTTTCAGGGCTGAGTAGTTACCTTATATTTAACACCCCAATCGCGATCCCAATTCCCAATTCCCAATTCCCAATTAGCTCATTCAGCCAGTTGTTGAGTCAGTTTGTCAAATTCTTGCTTCATTTGCAAATTCTTAAATTCTAGCAAATCGGGCACTTGAAGATTGAGCAACAAGTCAAAAGATTTTTGACTGGTGCGTAATAAGTTAACCAACTCGCCGCTGACTCTGACCGTTTTATAGGTAATTTGTGCAATTTTTAAATCGGCCGCGGTTTTGTTTCTGGCAAGCACTATCTTGCGATGTTGCTTGATTAAATGCAGTTTATACAACTTCGCCGTTTGTAAGGTTAATTTTTGAGCCTTGAGGTTAGCCCGCAAATATCGGCGGCGGTTTTGTTCACTTTCACCACGCAACAAATTTCGCGTGGTGATGTTAAGGCTTTGAACATCCACCCTAATCAGATCTATTTTGGGCAGATATTTTTCAACAATGTTGTTGACAAAACTCTGCTGCATGTGTAGCAGTGTTTTTAATAACACCGTGTACATACCATAATAGCGTTGGCTGATATCAAGATCTTCACCACTGTCAATGGCAAGCGTCATCAACTGTTGGCTGATTTGTTTGATATTATCATAAACGATACTACTTTGAATAATATCGTTTCCCACAACACTTGATAACAGCACTTCGAGCTGTTCTGGCGTTATAGATAACCCGTTGTCAGAGAGTTCTTGGGCAAATTGGAGCTTGAGTTTAGCAATTTCCTTATGGTAATGCTCAATAAGTGCCGTCAATTGCTTAATTTTGGCATCATAATCCGCCACCGTGGTTTTCCATGTTGATTGGATAGGCGCACTGATTTTGGCTTCGCGAGATTGAGAAATATTTTGTTTCAGATCGATGATTTTTTCTTCAAGGGCACGGATGCGTCGTCTGGTTTCAGCGGTGCGGGAAATACTCAAAAAGCCTACCGCTTCATCAAGCAACTGATTGATCTCATATCGGTTATCACTTTTAACTTTCCCGAACCAAGCCGAGTCAGGTAACGTTTCATGTTCTTTTTCAAGGACTAACACTTTGTCAAGTGTTGGAACCACTTTATCCCAGATTTGGGCAAACTGTGCAGTTTCAGTTGAGGGCTTAAACCAACCTGCAAGGGTTTGGGTGGAGCCATTCCACATATTTGCTATTGTTTCTTTGGAATTCTCCCACCAAGATTTTGGATTCTCGCTGTTTTGCTCAAGAGCAAGGGCACCGTTCACCATCATAACCAATAGCAACTTGAGTAACAGCGTTTTAAAAGCATAAGCATTCATATCAAACCTGCCTTTTATCAGTTCGTCGCGAAAGTTGGAGCGATGCAAAAACTTTCGCGGCGAAATCAGTTAGGAATGCGCACGAAATAAAATCTTCATTAAGAATTGGGTATTTCCTTATTCTCACTTTATAAAAAATTGCCGAAGTTATTTTATGCACGTTCCTTATCAGTTATCAATTATCAAAAAATCCGTTAAATCCGTTAATCAGTTGTACTTATTATCAGTTTAGGTTATCAATTCTCAATTGTCACTGTGTACTGGCTGCCAATAACGCAACGATTGCTATGAATTAAGTGATATAAAATCAGCAAGTTACAAACTATTTCCGCACCGACTGATTTTGTAAATGGCTGTTATTTATAACAATTTTATTTTTCTTGATATTTGTCATTAATATATTGAGCACGGTTATATCGTTGCCCAGAAAAATTTATGCACAAAACTTCCGCACAAAACCTTCGAGGTTTGCCAAACCTTGAAGGTTTTTGCCAAGAACAAAACTTCTCCGAATGACTATACATAAAACTATAGTTCTTCTAAATGAGTTGCACAAGAAACCAAGTTTTTTCACAAAGCTTGGGTTTGTAAAAAGTCCGATTTGTCCCCGTGTTAAGTATAACTGTTCACTAATGGCTGAACTTTGTGGACTCGTGCATCACAATGTTCTTTCAGATAAATAACAAAAGGATCGTTCTCAATCTGTATCGTGTATTGTTGCTGGGTTTCTTGAATACGTTGTTGTTGGACAGCCGGTGTTTCGGTTTCGGAGCCTCCTACGCGGATATGCACACGTTGTGGGCCTCCAAAATGTTTTTGCAGTAGGCTTTCTAATTCTGGTTTTTTGGACAGAAAAGTTTTAGGGTGACGTGGCAAAATCACATGCCAAATGTCTCCCTCGCGTTTCGATTCGCAGCTAAGGGCGAGTCGCCTTACTATGCCGGTGAGTTCGAGTGATTCTACAATGCCTCTCCATTCATCATGACTATTCAATGAATTTGTCGGGCGTGGTTCGACGAGTTCAGTTGGTGCGGCACCCACCGGTGTTGTGATGGCGGGCTGAGGTACCGGTGTTGTGATGGGGGTGGGCTGCGCTGGAACGGGGGGGCTGTGCGCCGTGGGTATGGTTTGTGTGGGTTGTGGCTGCACATTAATGGTATCAGGACGAAATGCCAACATACGCAGCATGACCATTTCAAAACCACCACGCGGTTCTGGTGCTAGCGGTAAATCACGCCGCCCTAATAAACCGATTTGGTAAAATAGCTGCACATCTTCAGGCGATATTTGTTGGGCAAGTTGCAAAATCGCTTCGCCATCGGATTGATTAGCTTCGACGGTGGCACGAACAACTTGTGCCAACGCAATCCGTTGTAATAAAGAAAGGATATCACCTAATACCGTAAAAAAATCTGGGTTTTGTTCTGCAAGTTGGGCAATCCGTTGCAACAAGCCGGGGGCATTGTTGGCAGCTAATAAACTAACTAATTCTAGCACAACATTTTGATCCAACGCGCCCAACATATTGCTCACGTCATCGTTTGACAACGTGCCTGCGCCGTAAGCAATCGCCTGATCTAATAAACTTAAGGCATCACGTAAACTCCCATCCGCTGCTTGTGCTAATAAGCGTAACGCTTGGTTTTCATAACTAATACCTTCTTGTTCAACGATTTTAGTCAGATGTGGGGTGATATCTTCTGGGGTTAAGCGCTTAAGATTAAATTGTAGGCAACGCGACAAAACAGTGGGGGGTAATTTTTGTGGATCCGTGGTGGCGAGCAGGAATTTAACGTGCGGGGGGGGTTCTTCCAAAGTTTTCAACAACGCGTTGAAACTGTGGGTGGATAACATGTGTACCTCGTCAATGAGGTAGACTTTAAAGCGTCCCCGTGTCGGTGCATATTGCACATTGTCCAATAAATCGCGGGTATCTTCGACTTTGGTACGGGAGGCAGCATCAACTTCGATTAAATCAACAAAGCGCCCTTCATCAATTTCACAGCAGGCGGTACATTGTCCACAGGGATAAGCGGTAACGCCGTTTTCACAATTGAGGGATTTTGCCAAAATCCGCGCCACCGTGGTTTTGCCCACCCCGCGGGTGCCGGTGAATAAATAAGCGTGGTGGAGGCGATTACTTTCCAGTGCGTTTGTTAATGCTCGCAAGACATGGAGTTGCCCTACCATTTCCGGAAAATTGTGGGGCCGCCATTTGCGGGCAAGAACTTGATAGGCCATGTTATCACTACCGTGTTGTATTTAATGTAATAGGTAATTAGTCATTGGCAAGAAAGCAGTGGACTTGTTGCCTTGGCAAACGCTTTACGGTTTTGTCCACATAGCAACATTGATAGCAGATACATTTTCTTCTAAATGTTGCGGGTTAATAGTGCCGATAATAAGACTTGTTACCCCAGCTTTAGAAAAAATAAAATTCATGCTTTCTTGTACGGGATTCCCCGGTTGATTGTGGCAAATATGTCCGCTGCCAAAAGCTTTTTTAATTAAAACCCCTTTATTATGAACGGCACAATAATCAATGACGGGTTCTTCTTCTTGGTATTCAATATTGTAGCTGACCATAACAACATCTGATTTTTCAGCGGCCAATAATCCACCGGCTTTGGTTTTGGTTGACATGCCAAAAGCGCGAATAAGCCCTTGTTTTTTTAAGTCCGCCAGCACATCCAAAATGCCATAATGATTAATGATATGCAGATCGTTGCCATCAGAGTGAACCAGCATAATATCAATATAATCTGTATTTAAACGCTGTAAACTTCGCGTGCAACTTTGCTGGCTCCATTCAGGCGTAAAGTTAAAGGATGATTTTCCATTGTCAAATTCTTCGCCAATTTTACTACAAATCACCCAATCATCACGTTGCCCTTTGAGCAGTTTGCCAACACGTTCTTCACTGGTACCATAAGCTGGGGCGGTATCAATGAGATTGATACCGAGCGCTTTAGCATGAGCAATGAGATTAGCGGCGGCTTTGTCATCAGGAATTTTAAAGGCAGTGGGATATTTAACGTCTTGGTTGCGGCCCAATTTTACAGTGCCTAAACCAATAGGCGTTACAGCGACATCGGTTTCCGCAATCGAAAATTTTTTCATATTTATTAATTTGAGTCTCTTACAAAACTCATTTTTGAATGGGTAATGGGCTTCAGGGGTAACGGGTAATGGGCTTGGTGGGGTTATTATATGATTCGCTATACGCTTTAGGCTTTCACGCTATTTTCATGACAGCCAGTTTCTATTCAGACATTTTTAACCTCAAATATACCTATTACCTATTACCTATTATCAGTTTTGCAAGTTCTTCATTTGACAATGTTTTTATGAAACCCCATTTTTTCAAGAAACTTGGGATCGATATATAGATGTTCAGAAAAATCATTTCATTAAACTCAATGTTCAAGTTTGAAACAAGAGTATATAACTACAAGGATTACTTGCTTATGAAAGGATAAGATTGTCACAATTTGTGATAAATGAACACCACCATAAATCAAAACAATGCCAAATATCGCCCCAAAACTTTTCAAATCGTTTCATGTTTATTAAATTGATTTTTGACTGACAAGGTTTTGATTTAATCCTTTCATAAGCAAATAATCCTTGTAGTTATAGATTTTGATAATTATCGAGTTAAACCATCTGGGGCTCACTTTAGTGTTCGCCCAGTGTGTGAAATTATTATTCTTACAAACTATAGATGCCCAGAAAATTTTTGCGTCAAAATCTTCGAGGTTTGGCTTTCTTCTAAGGTTTTTATGGGGGAAAAACTTTTCTGAATAACTGTACCATTCTTGCTGAAATGTGTTTTAGGCAAAAATTTTTGCGCACAAAAACTTTTGCCTAAAACATTGTCAAGTTAAGTTTGACTTGAAAATATCGGTTCCCAAAATGGTTGTGCGATTTCTGGGCGAGGTAACGTGGTCAATAAATCTAACCCTTGATACTTTGGATTAATTCGCAGCTTATGCAGTAATTCTATCACTTCACTGGCTAAACTTGGCGAGAGCGTTAATTTTATCGGCCATGCCACAATCACATTTTCCGCTGCATCACATTGTTTTACATAAGCTTTTTCTGGGAGCATAAAATGACGTTGTTTGGGTTCCGCACGGTTGATGTGAAGGCACCCCCATTGGGCTTGAGTAAAATCAATCCAAGAAAATAATGCGTTGAGTTCCCGCTGTGCAATGGCGATCTGCTCAGATGCCGTTTTTTCAATCCCTTTTGTGGCAATATCTCCCCCTAAATACCAAATAAACGATCCATCGGGCGTGGCATGGCTTGATACCGTTAATCGGGGGGTGGGATTTGTGCCAGTGCCAATACAGTGTGCATATAGCGGATGAGGATAATCGTGTTTGACCAACACTTGATGTAATGGGCGGCACTGCATTTCTGGCTGAGCGATGGAAAGTTGCTGTAATAACTTTTCATTGCCTTCGCCGGCAGTGAAAACAAAGCACTGTGATTGGATAGTCAATACCTTACCATTGTGGTTAATTTGCAATGCCTCAACGCGGCCTTTATGAGTTTGCAGCCAGTTTGCTTGTTGCCAGTCGATTTTAAAAATTGCGGTTTGATAATTTTTGGCTAAAGCACTGACGACGGAAGGGACATCGACGACAATTTCTTGCAGGCGATAGAGCTTGCCATTAAAAGCGTTATTTTGAAAAACGGTGGGGTAATCCGGTTTTGCGACTGCACCAACGCGACCACGTAGGGCATGGCTGGCAAAAAAAGTGGTCACTTTAGCCCCTAAACTGGCACCAGACCATAAATAAACATGATCTGAAAAAATTTTGGCGTTACTGAGATTTACCTCACCTTGCCCCGCTAAACAGGCTTTCCAGCGATTAGGCATGTCAGCAATGGTTTCAGAGAGACTTGTGAATACGCCGTCTAATGTGTATTTAATACCACCATGTATCATGCCTTGAGAAGCGATGGTTTGACGACTACCCAAACAGTCTTGCTCAAATAAAATGGCGTTATAGCCTTGAGAACGAAGGCGGTTCAGTAGCCATAACCCAGCGATACCGCCACCAATAATGATGATATCGACATGAATTTGTTGTACGGCATCGGTTTGGGACATAGTGGTAAAAAATAGCGATCAATTTTGGGGCAGGTATATAGACGTTCAGAAAAATATTTAGGGCAAAACCGTAAAGCGTTGAAAAAACCTTGAAGGTTTCTAACTGTTTAGGGCAAAACCGTAAAGCGTTGAAAAAACCTTGAAGGTTTCTAACTGAAATTTAGGGCAAAATTTTTAAGGTTTCCTAGGGCAAAACCTTCAAGGTTTCCAAAACCTTGAAGGTTTCTAGCTGATGGATTACTGCGAGAAACGTCAGTTATGGTGGTGATAAGTATTAATAATACTGGGTGGGATGGGAAAAAATGAGTTGAAACTGAATAAGAGGGCGGCAGCCCGCGCCAGCCACACCCCGGCACACGCATCCGTTGCTGCCGCTGCTTCCTTCCGGATCTGACGGGGTTCACAACTTCGCATTGCGAGGGGACCGACACCGACCACCATAATATGGCGGAGAGAGAGGGATTCGAACCCTCGGTACGCCTTTTAGACGTACACACGATTTCCAATCGTGCTCCTTCGACCGCTCGGACATCTCTCCGTTGAATTGCCGTGTTCAGGCATGAAGAATATATAGGCTCGCGTTGGCAGGGTTCAAAAATGTTGGATATAAGATAACACATTGACAGCCCAAAGTATAGCAAAACTGCGTTTTGAGTTCTAATGTGTTACGTTGAATTGAACTGTGCCGGCTCGCCTTTTTTAATCATGAAAAATATAAGCTTGCG
>QNER01000325.1 GCA_003646175.1 Candidatus Parabeggiatoa sp. nov. 1 | reverse complement strand
CCCTTTCAGGGGCAAAGCAGCGTCAGGCTTATTTCCGGACAACTCTAATGTTATACGAACTTAGTGTTTGCTGTACTAGTACACTGTCAACTTTCTTTTGTCGGGTAATATTTTTATTTATTTTATAATAATCAGATAGTTATCAAAACACCAACCCGTCAATAGAGCCTTGACAGTGTACTAGTGCAGGATCGCTCCAATATAAAGACCACCTCAGCCAACAGCCGTTGGCGTTGGGGTGGTATCGAAACTTCAGATCGAATGCACTAGTTACACCGAGTTTCACCGAGATTTTTTAACTCGATGACTCTGTGTGACTCTGTGTTCAAAAACTCACAATAACTACAAGTATTTTAGCTTTACGGATACCATCCCAGAGAAGCAATGGTATCCGTCACGGCTTAAAAGATTTGAAATGACATGGCTGGTTTTTGTTCAAGCACTAACTCATCTTTGCAGTTATTTCATTGCTGTTGTTCGATTTGCGTGACCCCCCCCCTTCCTCTGAGATCACAAAATGGGTTCAATCCAATACCTTAACACCGTCATCGCTACCCAACAACAACACGTCCGCACGACGGGTGGCAAACAAACCATTAGTCACAACACCGGTGATTTCATTAAGTTCTTTTTCAAACTTAACAGGCTCAGTGATTTGCAAATTGTGTACGTCCAAAATCACGTTGCCATTATCCGTGGTAAAGCCGTCTCGCCACACCGGTTTACCACCCAATTTGACTAATTGACGCGCCACATAACTCCGTGCCATCGGTATCACTTCAATGGGCAATGGAAATTTGCCAAGCACATCCACTAATTTGCTGTCATCGGCAATGCACACAAAGCGTTTACTGACCGCTGCAACAATCTTTTCACGAGTTAATGCACCACCGCCGCCTTTAATCAAGTGCAAATATCGGTTAGATTCATCCGCGCCATCAAGATAGACCGAAATTTCATCTACGCCATTGATATCCAATACGGGGATACCATGGGATTTTAGCCGCTCAGCGGTGGCATTAGAACTGGCAACGGTGCCTTCAATCTTGTGTTTGATACTGGCGAGTGCATCAATAAAGTAATTAGCCGTACTACCGGTGCCAATACCAATAATGGTATCCTCAACCACGTATTCCAAAGCCGCTTTAGCAACTTGTTGTTTTTTTTCATCAGGGGTCAAAATATTATTCTCCTTTGTTCAGTTATCAGTTATCAGTTCCAGGCTAAAGTTTTTTGTGCACAAAATTAGCCTAGCAGTCTGTCGGAGAATACCACTAAGTCATTGTTTTGTATCACATTTAGGGGTTTTATAAAAGTGTTAATAATCAATGAGTTAGTTGATTAATCCGACAGGCTGCTAAAAATCAAAAAATCCGTCAAATCAGGAAAGAAGTTGTACTTGTCCAAGGATTAAAGGGTTGTCATACCCGTAATATTAAATCCACAATCAACATGAGTGACTTCGCCAGTAATCGCGGAGGCTAAGTCAGAACATAGAAATGCGGCTGTGTTACCCACTTCTTCAATGGTCACATTGCGCCGCAACGGGGCATTTTGTTCGACATAATCTAGCATAGTGCGAAAATTGGCAATCCCAGCCGCCGCTAAGGTGCGTATAGGCCCGGCGGAAATCGCATTGACACGAGTACCTTCGGGGCCTAAGCTGTAAGCAAGATAGCGTACATTCGCTTCTAAGCTGGCTTTTGCTAAACCCATGACATTGTAATTGGGCAACGCACGCTCTGCACCGAGATAGGTTAAGCTCAACAACGCGCCATTGCGGCCTTGCATCATACTACGCCCTGCCATTGCCAACGCGGAAAGGCTATAAGAACTGACATCGTGAGCAATCCGAAAACCTTCACGGCTAGCATTTTCTAAGTACGCGCCTGTTAATTCATCTTTCGGTGCAAAGGCGACCGAATGAACAATAATGTCCAAACCGTCCCAAGATTTTTTCAAGCCTTCAAAGGCTGCTTGAATTTCTTCATCACTGCTAACATCACAAGGCAACGTGATGTCAGAGTTGCAATCGGCCGCCATTTTATCCGCCCGCTCACGGAGTTTGTCATTTTGATAGGTGAAGGCTAATTCAGCCCCTTCACGGTGCATGGCTTGTGCAATTCCCCAAGCGATTGAACGGTTGCTTGCTAACCCAACAATCAATGCACGTTTGCCCGCTAAAAATCCCATGGTTTATTTTCTCCTGATTTTGTGATAATGGGTAATAGGTAAAATATTTATGTAGGGTGGGCAAGGTCTTTTTTGCCCACCTTAAGCTTAAAAATGGTGGGCAACAAAAAACCGTTACCCACCCTACGTTTTGACTTATGTATAACGATGAGGGTTTCACCTGGGAAAAATAGGAAAGCTTTTGTGAAATTTACAATCATTCAGATAACCGTTGCATTCTTAGGTGTTGGTTGCGCTTTTTGGCTAGAAAAGCCCGGCCTCTTTCTTAAGAAAACCGCCGGCTCATTGTCACCCATCAGCTATCTCATTTTTTGGCCTTATTTGGTACTTAATACGATTGCCCTTGGCTTATTTCGCCTGTTTTCCCGAGAAAATGCGCTTGATGAAATTATCCCAAATTTATACCTAGGATGCCAGCTTTGGATTGGGGATTATAAGCGATTTGTATCAAAGGGTATCAAAAGTACGCTTGATTTGACTTCAGAATTTAGCGAAGTCAGCTTTATTCGGACTGGGCAAAACTATTTATGTATTCCATTGTTGGATACAAGAGCCCCGACGCTGAATCAGTTGGAGGAGGCGGTGCTGTGGATAAGCGCCCGTTTATCAGAAGGCCCTGTTTTTGTTCATTGCGCGTTGGGACATGGGCGCAGCGCAACAATGGTTGCCGGATTTTTGATCAAGCATGGCATGGTGAATAACGCCAAGGAGGCTATTGAGTTTATCAAAGTAAGACGGCCAAGTGTTGAGTTGCACCCCAAGCAGTTAACTGTTTTGGAGCAATTTTGTAGCAATGGTCAATAAGATGTTGATTCATGAGCGAAAAATCCTATTTTTCTGTCAGAAAATCGGATTTTTTGTAACTACTCAGCACCGAAGGTGCGAATTATTATAGCCTTTCAAACGCCCCAGGTATTTAAAGCCCTGAAAGGGCGAATTATTATAGCCTGGGGCAACGCCCCAGGTATTTAGGGCGAATTATTATAGCCTTTCAAACGCCCCAGGTATTTAAAGCCCTGAAAGGGCGCATTATTATAGCCTTTCAAACGCCCCAGGTATTTAAAGCCCTGAAAGGCAACGCCCCAGGTACAAAAGATTCCCAGGGCGCTGCCCTGGGCTTTAATAAAACGCCCTTTCAGGGCTAAGTAGTTATGATTTATTTAAGGTTTTTTTTGGTAGTCCCTAAAACCAATTGTTCAAACCGTGGGAATGGGGAATTGGGAATGGGGAATTGGGCATTGGGATGAAGAAAATTGCAAAGTTCAAGAGAATTTAAAACCTTAACGCGATGCTCAACTTTTTTTAAATTGAATTTTCATAGGATACGGGTAGCGATATCCACCCTACTATAAAAATCAATGGGTTAGAAATATACGTTTCGCATCGCGTAACCGGGTGCATTCCCATTTTCACGGACAGTACAACGGATACGCGAAATAAACGGATAGTTCATTAATTATCCTAACCTATTTTGATGCACCCACATATCAGCTGCCGTGACTTTGATAAGTTGTGTGCCCTTTCGAGTCGTTGAATCCGTTCAAGTGAATGTTATTTTGATCTTATCCGTTATATTTCGCGTATCCGTTGTACTAAAGAAGTGGTACTCAAGATTGATAATGACTTTTTTTGGGAATGCGCCCCGCGTAACATTAATTACTTTTTAATGAGTCCTGAGCGATGCTCGACTTTTTTAAATGAATTTTAAGTATTAACTTTTTAGCGGATACGGATTGTGATAAGCAGATGACTGAAAAAATCAATAACTTGAGAGGAACTTGCAAAATTTTGGGAATTGGAAATTAGGAGTAAAATATAATAATAAAAACAACAAGTTAATACCGATTCCCCATTTAAAATGAGTTTTGCAAGAGCTTCTTGGTAATTAAAGTTGAGCGTTGCGTTAGTCCTTTAATCCGTTTAATCAGGGTTCAAAATTTTTTAAGGCTTAACCCGGCGAAACTTTTGATGCTGATAGGCCCGAATCACTGCGACAATTTCCAGAGAATCCATGGCCTCATCGTCACTGTCCAAACGCACACGCACAGCATTAGGCAATCCTTGCCGTTTTTGGGCTGACCATTTTTTTACCCATTTCGTATCTTCTGTAATTTTTTCATCGACATATAAATATTCAAAATAGGCTTTATAACCTTCCAACGCGGTTACCACCGTCGCATTTTCTGCCAACCGCTCAGTCGGATCACTGGCGAATGCTGGCACGATGCGGATTTGTACGCCGGTTTCTTCATCATCAGGTAACAACTGCCAAGCTGTGAGCCCTGAATGTCGTCCCGGTGATACGGTTGATACCCAAGCGAGTTGCTTTTCCTCGCCTTCAAAAAAAAGGTATTTTTTATTTTCATCACTATTAAGGTAGGCGTGTGGAAAAGCCCCTTCCAGTGCCCGTTCAATCTGCAACAAAACCAATACTTTTTCCAAACTGTCATCAAGACGATTGCTGGAGCGTGTCCACTCCTTGAGTACAGTATTCATGCCCATTGCCAACATCAACATGACAAGTGCTGACAAAGACAATGCAATCAATAACTCCAGTAAGGTAAAACCGGTATTGGTTGGGAATTGGGCATTGGGAACGTGCCTAACGTTTTTATGCACAAAAACGTTAGGCATGATTGTGTTCGCAGCTAACGTTTTTTTTGCACAAAAATCATTAGCCGCGAATGGTGAATTATGACTTTTCAATTTATCGTGCCGTGTCTAGTTTTACTAAGCGTACCGTCGTCAGTTCTATACCCTTTTCATCATCACGCAATGTGTAAGGCTCCAACGCCAATCGCATAGGGCGCGTTTGACGTTCTGGTTTTTCTAATGGTTCATCAATATCTAATGTTAGACTTTTTTTATACCGTTCCGGTAATTCAGGATAGTCAGGTTCTTCAAGGACTTGGGCTGCGTTGATAGCTGAGCGTAAAAAAACCACACGTTCAATATCATCCACCGCTTTAAAAGCCAAACGTTTCGTCCCCGCCAGTAAACCAAACACGGTTCCCAAAGTAATGCCCACTATCGCCATTGCGACGAGGACTTCAAGTAACGTAAAACCAACTTGTTTAGTCTTTTTCTTCATCATTGAAAATATCTGACTCAATTTTGCCCGTTATTGGATTAACGCTGATGGTGGCTTTATGATCTAAATAAGTCAAAATAAGTTCGCCGCCACTATTACCGCCTTCGGGATAAAAAGTGATTTTATAAATACCCGTCTCATCTTTATCGCCGGTTTTGCCATCATCACTGACTTCGTTGCCCCACTGCAAAGTGGCACCGCGACTCACCCATTGTCCGGGCATCGCTTTTGTGGTTGATTTATCAGCCGTTTTGCCACCCTTAAAAATGGCGACTTTCTGTTTACCTTCCACAATAGCGGAACGGCGGGCATACCTCAGCGTCGCCATAGCTTCACGCACCTGTACTTTGAGGATCGTGACTTCGCCGCTACCGATATGTGGAATAACCATTGCCACCACCATCGCAACAATGGCCATAACAACAATCAACTCCAGCAAAGTGAATCCCGATTGAAAATGCCCCCGCTTAGGGGATGGATTTTCATTTGAAAAAGCAGGGGCCGACATTTCCGACAAATAGGGTGGTATTCCCCCGTTTGAAAAAATGGTATTAGAGCCTGCTCCATACTTGATATGGGGAAAAATTTTCAACCTATACTTTGCTCCCTTTCCGAGGGTGATAATGTGAAGAGGTTATGGCTCAATTATCAAACCTTTTCTTACCAAAAAATCCGTTTATAGATGTTCATATAATTAATTTCACAAATAAAAAAAATTAACGGATACTATCCCTAAGAAGGGATAGCATCCGTAAAGTGAAATTATTTTATTTTTCTGAAAAACTATAGACCACAAATCCGCTGTACTGCCAGCGTTGAGCCACATCCGCCTTAAAAAAAATCAATCCGTAAAATCCGTCAATCCGCTGTACTTCCAGTATTAGCTATTCACTTGCCAATTGACAACATCAGCATCGTCGCCTTCTCCGCCTTGTTGACCATCAGCCCCAAAGGAATAAATGTCATAATCACGCCCCTCAAGTCCGGGCTTGCGGTATTGATACTCGTTACCCCAAGGATCTTTGGGTACGCCTTTTTTCAAGTAAGGCCCCTGCCACTTCGGGCTACTTGAAGGATTCTTAACCAATGCCTCAAGACTGTTAGGGTATTTAAACATATCCAAACGGTATGTATCTAAAGCCGTTTCAATATTGGCGATTTGTGTCGCAGCGGCATCACGTTGAGCACCAATAAACTTATCAAAAATAGTTGGGCCAACTAACGCAGCTAACATGCCTAAAATAGCCATCACAATTAGCAGTTCAATCAAGGTAAACCCTTGTTGTTTACAATACTTTCTATCTGACATGATAAAAACGCTCCGGTGTTAAAGTAAGTATGTTCTTTTAAAAGTATAGCATCTAAAATCTGCCAATGAGTATATAGTCACCCTGAAAAGTTTTGTCCTTGGTAAAAACCTTCAAGGTTTGGCAAACCTTGAAGGTTTTGTCCAGAACTTTTTTGGATGAATATATTATATAATTAGTATGTAGTCCTCAACTCACATCTCAGGAAATGACAACAATGAAAGCAAACGTAGGTAGTGTTGATAAAATTGTCCGAGTGTTCCTCGGTTTTGCTATTATTGGCGCGGCTGTGTATTTACAAGAACCGTGGGGCGGATGGTGGGGTGCCATTGGCATTGTGCCGATATTGACAGCCATTTTTGGTTTTTGTCCCGCCTATTTGCCATTGGGTATCTCAACTTGTTGCACCGCTAAAACTGAAGAGCCAAAAGCGGAATAAATTAAGGTAATGGAATTTACGCAAAAGTTGGCAGCATCGCTCCAACTTTTACGTATAGATGTTCATATAATTAATTTCACAAGAACTTCTTGCAACCCCAGGTTGACACCTGGGGCTATTCACATTTTCAGGCCTGAAAACCCCTTTGGGGTTGATGTTTTTAAAAGTGAATAACCTTAATAAAACCTGGGGCAACCCCGTAGGGGGCTGATTGTCAATTCCCTAGGAGTCTGTTGGACTTAACGGCTAACCTATTGTTTATACTGAATATTTTCATTTAGGACTCAATTCGTCAATCACTTGTATATCAATCACTTAACACAACAAGCCCGACAGACTCCTAGGTGAAACTTGGGGCAAACCCCGTAGGGGTTGAATTTGAATAGCCTTAAGGAAACATGGGGTAACTGAAAAAGAGTTTTGATCGATGCTCACAAGTCAAAGTTAACGGATACTATCCCTCAGAAGGGATAGCATCCGTATCGTTACATTATTTTTCTGAAAAACTATAGATTGGGTAATGGATCGAGGGTAATGGATCGAATTTCATGACCAACGTGAAAAATAATTATTCCTAATTCCCACTGAATAATGAACAATTATCTCAAATTTCTATGATTTCTTTTTTATCATATTTTTTTAGCGGAAGGGGCATCACTGGAGCCAGGGGCAACGCCTCTGGAACTTAATTCCTATCGTGCGTGCCATTAACCTATTACCTATTACTCGACTTTACAAGTTTTTGCTAAACCCAAACAATAACTACAAGGATTGTATATAAAAAAGGATTTCTTTCATTTATTGCAATGAACAAATTCGATTAAAAAGGCAAACGTGCATGAAATAAAAACACCATTAATTAGCTATTTCCTTGTCATTGCTGTATTGGAAAAAATTCGACTTTCGTTATGCTCGTTTTTAAAATCCTTTATTATATACAATCCTTGTAGTTATTGTTGTCAGAACTTGTGAGTCGAGTATTACCTATT
>QNER01000324.1 GCA_003646175.1 Candidatus Parabeggiatoa sp. nov. 1 | reverse complement strand
TGTCTGATTTATCAATAGACAACACAGAGGGAATATAAGGCGTAGCGGTAACTCCACCGAGTTTAAAGGATTCGATGTGTTGCCCGTCATGGTAGCTTAAAATGCTGGTGGTTGTGCCAAAATCTAGTCCAATATGGTGCATAGTTAAGTTGGTTCATGTCGGGTGGATTAGCAGCGCGTAATCCACCATTTTGTATTATTCCAAAAACTCGCCTTTACAGGTGAGAACGAGATAGTTCAAACCTTTCGGAGAGGAACGAAGTCGGCATTGAAATATAATTATCTGGTTTTTCTTGCCTATTCTGAATAGCAAAAAAGTGTTGCTCAATGTTTTTGAGAACCTGCACATCATAATATATGGCACCACAGTCAAGACAAATTTCTACAGGGGTATTGGGTACCAGCAGATATTGACCATCATGAGTGTACAAATAGTCAATCCGACGTTCTTCATACTTTTCACTGCCACAAAAGTTACATTTTTTCGTCATTAGTGTGTACCTCTTGTCCGAGGATTAAGAAATTTAGGGGGTTTGGGAATGTACACAGTGATAATGGCTACCTTGTCACCACGCCATCCGCAAACAACATGTATAGGATCGCTACCGGCAAAACCAAGCAGTAAACAACTTTCGCCGCGTCCTGTGTCGGGATACTGTTCAAGTATTTCACTATTTAATAAAGCCGTTTCTACTTGAGCGAGCGTTAAATTATCGGATCGACGTTCAATTTCTGCATGGTGAGTATAAACATATTCACGGTGGGCAATTTTATTTTTTAGCAGAGCAATTTCCATTATACTCAGTTCTCGTTTGAAATTATAGTGGATAGATACTTTATACTTTACAAGTATTGTCTGATTTTTTTTGATGGCTTCACGCGCTGTTCCATTATTGCATCAAAATATCCCTCTAGGTATAAAATATTACCAAATAATATAATCATGGATTATTTCTTTGTTGAGTAATCCCGAAATGATCATGGATGCTAAAAAAACTTGAAATAAACTGATTTGAATGAGTGGGTTATTTTGCTTTGAATATGATGAAATCGCTACGATGGCACATACACATCCGACAATAAATGTATATAAATTCAGTGAAATGGTTAGCAAGATGCACCATCCACCGAGTAGTAATAATCCGGTGATTTTACGTGCTTGCTTATAAGGAAGTTTTGTAAATAACGTTGCAATGCCGGCCTGTTTATCTGCAAAAGCGTCCTTTTCATCTTTGATATAGCCAGCCATACCAAACCCAAGTGTCAGCGCGAATAGGACATACCAATTGATGTCGTTAAATGCGATTCCGTCAAGTGGAATATAAGCTATACTGCCCATGAGATAGAAAAGCGCACTACCGGCTCCAATGGATGATGAACTAATTGTATAGCGTCGAGGTTTTGGCAGTTTTAAGGGTGGTGGAACTGAATAGACAATACCGCCAATGAGATAGCATAACATGAGTATGAATGGTACGAACCCTAAACTTAATGCCGTTAATGTTGATGTTATAGCCAGCCAACAAAACCACGTTTCTCTTTCATTTATCAATTGGGGCATATGAACAAAGAGCCGATTGGGATTGGATAATTTGTCTATAGCAATGTCATTATAGTCATTCACTAAGGCAATAAACCACCAGCCTAATAGGCAGGAAAATGTTATGACGATTAAATGACTTATCACTAATTCCCATGGCAATGGATTTGGAGAAAGCGCAATTCCTAGCCAGCCAACTAATACCCAATGAACACTTCTGACTGGGCGAAGGCTTGCTATTAGGCTGGGTAGTGCCTTTTTATGTGATGCTAACCATATAGTAAACAATAAGATATGAGCAATTAGCACATAATAGATCGTAAAACCTTGATTGATCACTGAGTCCGAGAAATAAATGGCCTCTGGCACATTCATCGAGCCAGATGGCAACAACGGCCGAATCCATTCAACACTGACAACGGCCGTATAAAGGTAATTCGCCAATGATGCCTTCAAGGCCCTAATGATTCTTTTGTGTGAGAGAAAAACGGCAAGGCCTATAATAACAGAAACATAAACGCCGAGTATCCGCTGCCCCCAACTGGCATCGCCATACACAGAAAAAACCGTCAGTAGATTACCTAGAAAATGTTCTTGGGGCGCATAAGAATAAATTTGAGGTTCTACATAGAGAACATAATCTATTAACGGTGGAAAAGGCAAAATAATGAAGGCCACATTTGCCCATGCTAAGGCATCATAAAGTCCTTGGTTGCGCCCGTAAAAAATAATAATGGCTGTGACAACGTAGCATAATAAATAAAATGACAGAAAGTGGGCCACGGTAGAGATTTCTGCCTCTAAAAAAGGCTCTTGAAGTCTCAATTCAATAACAATTCTGACTATGGAAAATAACAAAAACCATAGTGAAGAAAAAATGGGAGAGCCAAATATTTTGGCTCTATCGCTTAAAAACATCTAAAATCTCCAGCGGGGGAAACCTAAATCATAAGGCGTAGGAATTTTATAAGTGGCCGTTGCTAGTTGTTCATGGTTATCAACGGAGTAGAAAGTTAGCTTTCCGGTTTCGCCTTGTTTATTGATCCAATAATAAATCAGGTTGTTATAAGCGTCGGAATAAAATTCCGCTTTGGCAAGCAGCCTTCCTTCCTTTTTCAGTTCGATGGCAGTCCTTCCATAAAATGAGACTGTCACCGGTATGCGGGTGCCACGACCGTCTTTAATAGAACGTTTGGTGTCTGGTGTATAACGCCCATTGAACTGAGTAACCAATTCCACTTGGTGAGTTTTCTTGTAAGCGGCCTCTTCACATGATTCGGAGAACCATCCCCACCTCTTACTTTTGGAAGAATTTTCTTCACTTTCTTCTTGAAGTTTCTTTTTATAACACTCAATTTTAGCCAATCGCTTTTTTAGCTCCTCAAAAAAATCGATTTTGTCAATGAACAGGTAAATTTCCTTACCCTGTTCTAATTCTTGTATTGCATAAGCAATCTTGTAAGCCGGATGATTTGTCTTTCCACCGGGTATTTTTCTGTACCTATTGACGGCCGTTTTTAATGTCTCCACATCAAATGACTGTTTTCCAGTCATCATATTGGTATAAATAGAAGCAAAAATCGCATTTTCTTCTTGATGCCACTTAGAGAGGTGCTTTTGCCGCAATTGACGTGCTTCACCCACATAACGTGAGCTTGGGTTTTCTTCAATGAAGTTTGATAAGACATAATAAGAGTTTGATGGAAATTCTTGAGACGTTTTGATTAACGCATTAAACCAAATCCGCTTGTCATAAGCCGCACTTTCCAAGTTGGATAGTTCTGGATAATTTCCAGCAATCTGAACGATATTATCCAATTCAGTTATAGAACGGGTACTGTTAATAGAATCAATAGCGCGTTGAAGCCCAGGTATAGCAGATTGAATCACTTTGCTCTGGCGCTTTTGACTTTGATTGGTATTGGGTAATTCCTTCAACACCAGCAACCAACGTTGAACCAGAGCGTCTTTTTCTATGAGTTTCCAGTTTTCCTTTACCTGTTTTTCTATTTGTCGTTGTACTTTATTAACTCGTATAGGAACTAACGGTTGTATTTGGTCCTTTATATTCTGTTCACCCTGTGGATTTTGCAAAAAACTTAGGGCTAATGCCACTGTTTCGACATCTCGTTCGAGTGACTGTTCGTAGGTAGGCTCTAAACGAAGCGCAATTTCTTCAGGTGCCATTGAGCCACCACCGCCAAAATACGGCATTAACCACCACAGTAGTGCTGCTAATAATCCTATAACAGCACCATATTTAACAACAAGAGTGCCATAGCTTCTTCTTTTAGAATGAGTCGGTTTTTCTTCTGTCTTTGGTTTAGTAACAGGCGGTTTTTTGGCGGCGGAAAATTCTGCCTCTTTAACGACTCCACTTAATGAGGTAGAATTGTCATCTTCTTTTTTAATCTGTTTTGAAAACGTCTCCTCCTCTTCTTGAATGTCCTCTAACAACGTCGGCCTAATTGTTTCTCTCGCAGAATAAAACTGCCTATCTTTTGATAACGCAATATGCAACTGCGCTCCATCTGGAGCAGATGGAAAGGCAAACGCGGCAGTTGTCCAAGAATAGGAAGACAGGGCCTGTGGATTATTGACCATCAGGCCTAAGAGTGAAAATATATTCCGTTTGCGAGGTAGTCTTATAACCGCCCCTTCCTCTAACCGATTAAAACGGTTATGAATCAGTTCTGAATTATCCTCTTGTTGCGTGAGTTTTAAATCCGTTTTGAGGCCAAGAATGACTTTTCCCGCAGTTTCTTCCGTCATCAGCCATTGACTGTCTTGTTGACGAAGATTATTCCACGCATAGATAAAATATCTCAACTCATACTTTTCCAATTCAGAGGCCGTCACTAAACAACCATGAAAAGGCGCACCACGATCGTATGCGGTGGGCTTTTTAAAGGTACCTAATAAATAGTAGGCGAGTTGTTTATTGGGATGCAAAATGGGTATCCCAAGCCAATCCACGTCTGAAGCAACCGCCCACTTTTCCTCAGAGGCAACAATCTTCTCATCATCATCCAATGCTACCTGCATAACGCCAGTCATTCCAAGGCGTGAAATGAGCGCGTTTTCAACCGCCTGATAAAGTGCTACATCTTCCTCTCCTATCCGGAGAAAACGACCGCGTCGCCCTTCGGCTCTTGCGAACACGACTTCTGTCAATTCAACACCATTGTTTTCTTCCATAACCAGCTCTCCTAAGTTATTTGACGAATACGATCCCATTAAACGGATCGTATCCGTTCAAGTGACTAATCAGCTATCAGCTTAAGTTTTCTGATTTGTAAATCATCTTTGTCCCCACCTTCAATTCGGCCCGAACAAATTTTTAACTGATTTCTGTTAGAACGTAATTCATTCGTCGGCAAAACGACTGTGTCAGTAATCCACCTACGAGTCCGCCGCTCTTGATACGGTAAAACGGCTACCTTTGTACCATTTAAAAAGATAGCATTGAGAGGGCTTTCTGAACCCAAGATATCCACTTTTAATGTCAGCTTTTGTACTTGGCGATTCACGTCAAATCTGGCCGTGAAACACTCACCATGCAGAGGCTTCCATCTTTTGCTAGAAATTTCTTCATCACCTAGATGAACAGTATTAGTTTTGCTATATATAACAGCCTGATTACGAAGGCGCAGTTTAGCAATTTTCCAATCGCCTTCAATATTTTCCAATTCTATAGTTCCCTTCCAGCGATTTTCAGTTGCATTGCTTTTTTGCTTGCCACTCACATCCAGTGAAACGGTTGCATTGTAGGAATTATGAGTGACTTGGCGTATTTTGTTGATTCTCACCCAGTCAGAATCTTTTATAAGCGCCCTTAACCTCTCTTCTTTTGGAGTTTTCCATTTACGAATCGCTGAGTCTACATAACCTCTATTGATATCTTCGTAATAGGCACGGACAAACTTGACCGGGTTTTGTTTTGGCGAAACGGGAGGTTTAATAGGGGTGGTTTGTCCTACTGTGGTTCCAGGGGTACTTCTCTGAACCGGCCGAATAGGTGGCTGTTGTACTCTGGCTGTTTCAGCAGTGGTAGAGGGTTCTAATGGTGGTTGTGCATATAATTTTTCCGATGGTGCTTGCATTTCTGGAATGGTTAAATCAGAACCGGTGAATTTGACCGTGGCAAGCCCATTAACATTTAATTCTCCTTTCAACAGGTTAATGGCAAGAAAACCGGAATTCTCTGTTTTCGTCGTTTTCCCGGTTTTATTATTGACGACCACTTGAACTGTCATGCCGGGCATCCAATCAATAGAGAAATTATCAGTATGCCGACGAGTCGTATCCAGAGTGTATTGTTCAACTCCATTAATGGCTACACTGATAGCCACTTTCGGATCAGTCCTGACTTCTTTTTGTTCGGTTTTGTATTCGGTTCTATAACCGGTTCGTTCTTTATCAGTCCACCCACTTCTATCTATGTAGGTATAAGGAACCTGAATGGGTACTTTGACATCTACCTTATGATGGCCGTACATCGTATCAGTCAAAGTGTGCCCACGATAGCCTACTGTGAAGGTTCGTGGATATAATCCACCCTTTTTGACTCTTGCGAGATCATTTTCTATAAATCCAATTAACGCCTGTACACTCCTACCATAAGTATGGCTGTGCTTTTTATGGGTATTAAGATATTCTCTACACAGTTGCAGCAGTTTATCGACATCGATAGCCCCAGTCTGGTTGCTATTTACAGCCACCTGATAAATTGTCTTGTACTGTTCTAACGCCCAGATGTTATTATCCTTCTCGACTAACGTGTTGATATAGGGAGAATTTTTAAATAACGCGACAAATTCTCTAAATCCCGTCTTAAATTGTTCTTGATCTTGTTGCTCACGCAACGCATTTCCATACGCTACTTCATATAGGGGCATCAGTTCTCTGGCAATTATTGACTCAATTTCCTCAGCAAATGCCTTGTCTTCTAAGTCTAAAGACCATTTGCGAACTTGACCGATGGTAGCCTTAAAGTCTTCCACGGATGCTCCATGCTTCAACGGGCCGGCCAATTGATTAGTCAGATATAACTTGGCAAAGTGTTGACGTTTTTCGTAGAATTTTTCCTCAAATCCGGTCCAAGAGCTGAACCAATGGGAGCTATCTGTATAATCTCTGTACAATAACTGAGGTTTCTCAGAAAAAGCCGGTTCTTTGGCCTCAATTGACGTAAAGGTACTAGAATCCCACGCATATAAACTTGCGTATAGACTATAGTAAATAGCAACAATAATTCCCAATGGTAATAAGACAAAACGCGCTACTACCTTACTTCCTTTAAGTAAGGTCTCACTGATTTCAAGTAAAGTATCTTTTAAAACACGTCTTTGTGTCTTTTGATAAAGCCAATTTAAGGGTTCTTCTAAACCAAAAGGTTTAGGATTCGCGGGTGGCGTGTATGCACCTTGTTCATTTAACTTTTCTAAAGGCTGATCCATGCCATAACAAGACACAAAAAAAGGTTTCCAGTTGTTGGTGAAGTTATTTAGGCTATTAACGACACTTTGACATTTGCCTTCAAGAAATGTCTTCGGATCGTTAAATTCCTTGTCAGTTATTTGTCCATTTTCACACGCCCTTTTTAATAAATCGTACTTATTAATGATGAGTGCCACTGGCATTTGGCCGACAGGAACAAACTCGGAGGGCCGCTCATCCGTTGTACTTCCTTTGAGTGTTTCTTGTACTTGGGAAAGTCCTTCACGGTGAAAATCTTTTTCTTGAAAATCGCCACTTATAAAAATAAGCGGATCAATCATAATAATTAATGACTGACTCGCATTTAAATAATTGGCAAATTGCTTTATCTTATTTTGATATGCCAAAGCATCATCATTTTTGCTCTCTATGGAAATCCACTCGCCGGGATAATCCAGCGTGAGTAATGTGTGTTCACATTTAGCATCCGTTGGACGAAAGGAGAAAACCAATTTGTTATCTTTTGCCGTTGAATAATAGCCTTCCTGCCGGTTAATTTCTGTTCTTATATAGTTGATATACCTTGTCGTGCCTTTAGAAATGTTATTGATAGATTTGTTTAGGGTTTTATCATTTTTTTTGACACGCTCGCTAATAGATTTAGGCGCGTTATCCCCCAAATCGGAGGCACTACCGCCATTCCTAAAGTTCCAAGTTGAATTATCATCCCCGCCTTGTTCACATAACATGGCCAGATAAGTCGTTTTACCGACACTGGAATGACCAATGAGTATAAAATCATAATAAGGTAAGTTTTCACTCAGGCGCGGATCAACCTCGACCTCTTTTGGCCGCACTTCTTTGGAGGTTTTTGCTTGATACGCTTCTCGCGCTTTTTCCAATTTCGCTTTATACTCAGTTTCATCCTCTTGAGTCATGCTCAAAAAAATCTTGAACTCCCATCCACACCGAGGGCAAATCTCAGCATTTTTTTCAACATCAGGTTTATGACATACGGGGCATTCTTTCATAATCAATTTGA
>QNER01000323.1 GCA_003646175.1 Candidatus Parabeggiatoa sp. nov. 1 | reverse complement strand
TGAGGTAGAATCCATTGTTTAGTTCAAAACTTTCCGCTAGCCCGCGTTACATGTCCTTTGTTGAATTCAATCGCAATGCAATCATTTTGACAAATCCTCAGGAGTACAAGGCGAACCTTGTACGAGAAGCCGCGTGGACATTATCCAAGGAACATCTCATTATGGTGACCATTTGAACTTTTTGAATAATCGCTCTGGTATCATCTGAGAAGCTTTTACAGCTTGTTCTGGGCTAAAGACTTGACGCCATTCATCAACCATGCCCTTGCGAAAATGGCGTTCTCCCACTCGTAGCGTTTTTACTTTATAAGTGAACGATTTATCAAGGTCATAAAAGGCCCAAATTGACGCAAAAAAGGCATCCGGATTTTCTTTAAAATCCTCATACTGTGTAAACAAAATCTTAGGATGAAATGAGGGATTTTCATCAGCATCAACCCATCCTTCTATCCACCTAATTAAGCCTTCATCGCGACGACACTTTTGGGGCCGTAATGAACGCGAATCAGTTAGAAACCTTCAAGGTTTTGGAAACCTTGAAGGTTTTTTGAGAAACCTTGAAGGTTTTGGAAACCTTGAAGGTTTTTTGAGAAACCTTGAAGGTTTTGGAAACCTTGAAGGTTTTTTGAAGGTTGTTTGCCCTAAATATTTTTCTGAACGTCTATAGTGTCCACCCGGAAACTCGAACCTGTATCATTTCGGCTTCATTCCGAAATTTTAACACGTTGATAACCCAAAGATTTCGTGTTCTAAAGTTGCCAGTTGTATTGAAAATTAATAAATCTAGGAAAGCCTTATCCGTTTATTTCGCCCCATCTATCGTCAGAAGTGCCCAAAGTTTTAACTTCAAAACGGAAGTTAACGGATACTATCCCCAAGAAGGGATAGCATCCGTGAAGTGAAGTTTCTTCTGCCGTTTTTCGTACAAGGTTCGCCTTGTACTCCTGATTAATTAAGCCTTCATCGCGACGACACTTTTGGGGTCGTAATGAACGCGAATCAGTTAGAAACCTTCAAGGTTTTGGAAACCTTGAAGGTTTTTTTTGCTTTAATCTCCCAAATATTTCGTGTTCTAAAGTTGCCAGTTGTATTGAAAATTAATAAATCTAGGAAAGCCTTATCCGTTTATTTCGTGTATCCGTTGTACTCAAGAGCAGTTCAAGTTGTGATAATGACTTTTTTTTGGGAATGTGCCCCCAAGTTAGTAGGCTTTAGCCTACTTGAGCTTTTAGACTGGGGGTTTATCCCCATTTGGATTCATCACGCACGGTTTCGTACAAGGTTCGCCTTGTACTCCTGATAAGTAATATTGCTTCAAAAAACTTGATTGCCCAAACTAAAGTTTGAACTCCTGACAGCCCAAACTAAAGTTTGGACTCCTGACAGCCCAAACAAGCTTTTAGACAACTGTCTTTCACGCTAAAGTTTTTGCGCGCAAAAACTTTAGCGTGAAAAGCTGTTGGCGGAAGTTATTTATTTGCTGTTCCTTATTCAAAAATGGATGCCTAATTTTCGGCGTGTTTGTCTGCGATGTTCATTGAGTTCTTCAATAGGTTATATCATATAACTTGGAATAATCAGTACTACCTTAGCCTTTTTATCATTTTGTATCACGTTTTTTACCTTTGTTCCTTTTTCAACAAAGGGAATTCAAATTAAATTTCTTAATCTTTTCCGCTAATTGATTTATAAATTGATTTGTAGCTTCACCATCATTTTCTTCAGGTGTCCAAGGTGCAAATAGAGTATCTGCTCTATTAAAAGGGCCATTAGTCGTTTCATGGATTACCACATAATCAGAAATGATAAAGGGGATATGATAATATGGAGAAGAAAGTCGATAATAAAACCTGCGTTCGGACGCATAGTCCCCCATTTGGATAACTTCAATTATTTTGCCCTCATCATCAAAGATAACCACATCAACTAAACCTTCAATAATATGGAATGATTCAGATTTATGCAAATGTTTGTGTGGTCGAACATAAGTTTCTTTCCTAAGAACTATTAACATTTCATGGAGGGGTTCCTCAACATCTTTATGGGTACATAATCTTACCCGTTTACGTTCACTTAATATGGCCTTTTCTTTGAGGTACTCAATGTCTTTCTGAGCAACTTTAACAATAGGGGCTTTTTCAACATATACTTCTTGACTAATTTGTTCGATGGACATGTTTTATCCTTAGGATCGGCTAAAAAATAACTTCCGCCAACAGCTAAAGCAGTTGTCTAAAAGCTCAAGTACCCTAAAGGGCACTAAACCCAGTGATGGGGGAAGTTAATTTAATTTTTCTTCGATCCTTATCTTTTAACGACACCTTTATTGATTCCAAATTCCATTTTCCACATTTTTTCTATCAAACGTATATCTTCCAAGGCATCTTCTCCACTTGTGAGAGATGACTGTTTGTGACGAACATCTTCAATAAAAGCCTCTGCTTGCCGACGAAATGCCCATGTCCACCCACAAAGAGGGGAATAAATTTCTGGTTTTTCTCCCCCTTTGTAAAGTTCCACTTTGGCAGGAACATTTCTTAATAAAGGAGGCGGCGTTTCAATTCGTAATCGCCCTTGAGCAAAATAAATTTCGATGACTTCATCCCAACCATGATATGAGTAATCTCCCGTCTCCAGCACAGCTGTATGATCTTCAAAATCAAGAATAGCCACTTGCCCACCTTGGGAGTTAAATTGAACATGGCGAACTGAAGGAGTCCGTCCTAACAGATAACGAATCAGATTAATATTATGACAATATTTGTTGAGATATTGATGGTAAGTTTGTTGTTGATGTTTAGGTACCCAATCAGGTGCCATTGGTCCTTTTACCGTGTCTTCAATCTTTTTTTCATCGGTAACAATATGACCATCACAGTTGCAATAGGCATTTTCTCCAAAACAGTGTACTCGTGTAAAAACGATTGAGCCTAATTCCCCGCTATTGGTTAACTCGTCAAGAATTTGTTTTGCCCGTTGTACGCCTTCATCATATCGTTTCATATAACCCACCGCATAAGTCACTTGCTTGGAACATGCCACTTCAACCAATTTCTCTGCAGGTTCCAAAGTGGTTGCCATTGGCTTTTCTGTAAGGACAGCTTTGTCGGCATTGAGGCAATCCTGGGCGATCCGGGCCGTTACATGACGAGGCGTGACAATGACAACCGCTTCCACTTCTGAATCTTCAAGTAGCTCATAATGGTTAGGGTATGTGCGTGGAATATCATAGCGTTGAGCAACTTTGCGGCGTAACTCAGGTCGTCTTACAGACAATGCAACAATGCGGCAGTCTTTAATTTCTGCGTAATTTGCAATATGTGCGACTTGTCCAAAAAATCCGGCACCGACAATACCAATCCTTACCGGTTCAACTTGCTTTTCCAATGATAGAGGGTTTTTCTTGAGTTCACTCATTTCATCTAGGTTCAATATGTTAAGTTAAATCACCTTAACTTCGGGCAAGGGTAAGATAAAATGTCCATCTTGTTCTTGATACTGTTGATGCTTTTGCATAATCGGCGTAGCATACCTCCACGCTAATACCACTATATAGTCCGGTTTTTTGTCATGGATTTCATGAGAAGGCAACACAGGTATGTGATGTCCTGGACTAAACAAGTGATGTTTTGAAGGATTATCATCAAACAGATAAGTCAAAATGTCGCCGAGTTCATAATAATATAACAGTGTTGTTACACCGACTGAAGCACCATAACCAGCAATCGTTTTTCCCTGAGTTTTGAGATCATGGAGTCGGGCAAGGAGTTCTTTTTTTACCATATCCATTCTGCTTGCAAATCCCTGGTAGATTTCAGCATTATCATAGCCAAGACGGGTTTCTAAAGCGATTTGTTCGGAAACGGATGAAGAGACTGTTCTCGGACCATTGGCCATTTGAATAGTGCCCCGCAAAGAACCACCCTTAGTTGATATGTGTTCAACTTCAATCACCTCTAAACCGTGATTGTTAAATAAATTAACCAATGGCTTGACTCTAAAGTAACATAGATGTTCATGATAGATATTATCTATCACACTGTTTTGTATCAAATCGACCACATAACCAGTTTCAAAGAGAAAAACGCCATCAGGTGCAAGAAGTTCACGAATCCCCTCAGCAAAATCAGCAAGATCGTCAATATTAGCCATCACATTATTTGCGGTGATGATGGCCGATTCTCCATAATCTTTCTTGATTTGACGAGCAAGTTCACTGGAGAAAAAAGTTGCCAAGGTTTCAATGCCTGAATCAGTGACTTTTTGGGCCATTTCTCGCGCAGGTTCAATGCCCAATACGCGCATACCCCGGTTTTGGATAGCTCTCAAAAACGTGCCATCATTACTACCAATATCAACGACAAGTGCTCCTGGTGGAGGATTTATGCGATGTAGCATTTCGTCTGCGTTTTTTTGGAAGTGTTCAGGCAAGCCCAGTGAAATGGAGGTTTGATACATGTACTCGCCGTATATAATTTCGGGCGCAACGACATCAAGTAACTGTAACAAACCACAACTGTTGCAAAAATACAAATCAAGTGGATAGATGTTCTGGATATCATCCACTCGTTCCGCACCTACATACTCGTCACCCACAGGCGTTGCCGGAAATGCCAAAACGTGTTCAAGATCATTGTCATGGCACAAACGACAGGTATTACGTTTAAAGAAAGGTTTCATAATCTGTTAATTTGTTAGATAAAAATTGTTAGATAAAAATTTCTTGAATTCTGATAAAGTCTTTTTCTTGGAGCCAATAAGATGAGTTGTCAATTTGTACTAGTACACGAAAGCGGAAGTTTCCATACCACCCAACGCCAACGGCTAAAGCCGTTGTCTAAAAGCGAAAAAGGCTAAAGCCGACTAACCCTCTTTTGTAGTGCCCTTTAGGGTACTTGAGCTTTTAGACAACTGCTTTAGCTGTTGGCGGGGGGTATGGATATTTCCGCTCTCCTGCACTAGAGATTCAGAGCAAGTTTATCACCTAGAAAGATAGAAGCAAAAGTTCCGCCTTTTTTAATAAAGGCTTGATTATTTTCTAACACTTTCTTTTCACTTTCTGGACTGAGCGTTAACAGACATAATTTAATGTTTTTGTCTAAAAGCGCACAAGATTCATAAATAGGTAATTGGGAACCCGGCATTAATAAATTTTTTTTATGTGGATCATCATCAACAACAAATTCAATAATATCTGTTAACCCTACTAAATTTATAAACATACAGCCAACATGCCCAGCCCCAAAAAGGGCTATTTTACCGTGCTTTTGTTGATATTCAAACAGAGTCTGTCTAAGTGCATTGTTTCGTTTCAGTACGCCTTGAGCATAAAATAAGGAACGGGAGATTTCTTCTTCAAGTTTTGTGGTAGTGAGTGAAGATTCGTCAATATCTGTTGGTTGTGCTATTCCAATCAATGAATTTTCCAAAGCATAGGGAAAGTTTTCAAATTTCACTAGGGAAAAATGGCCAATAGAAAAGCTGTTTTTGAAAGTTTCAGGGGTAAAATAAACGATATGCTCTTCCCATATCGGACTGCAATCATGATTTTCCAAAAATTGTACTGAATCTGGTACTTCTATAACAATATAACCATTGGGTTTTATTAATTGCTTGAGTGCCTTGAGGAAACCGATTATATTATTTCCATGCTCAATGATATGTCTTGCAATCACAATATCGGGTTGACCATAAGAATTTATGATTTTGGCGATAATTGGTGGTTTAAAAATATCTCGAATCGTTTCGATACTTGCCCGTGGATCATGAATGTTCAAGTCTTTTTGGGAGTCTAATCGCCACGTTTGTTTAAATCCTAATTTATTCAAACGTTGCAGGGTGGAATCGTCTTTAAAGCTCAAACTACCAATAGATGAATTAGGAGTGATGCCTGGCAAATTCACGATAATTTCTACCAATTTGTCCAGATGCCCTTCAGGTTCATTGTAGGTAATCCAATCATAGCGTGGTTTGATTTCACCAGGAGGTAAAGGGTTTTGGAGTTGTACAAGCCCACAGGTTTGACACTGTACAAGCACCAAAGGGTGAGTATATTCGTTGTCAGTAGAATGAGTTAGATAACGATTGCAAACCGGTTGCATACCGAAATCAACCTGTTCAACAACATTTTGTGATTGGCAAAGGTGACAAGTTTGCATATTACAGTAAGACTACAACAATTTGTGCAATAAATGGATTTTGATAGTTTTCTACAAATTAAAAAAATCATTAACTCGCGACAGCCGATGCTTCAAGAGGTTACGTGAATTTCCGCTCTCTGCCTTCGCAGGGACAGGCTTTGCGTTCATTGCTTCGCGTTCATTACGATACAAAAGTGTCGCTGGTAAAGTTGGAAGCCCAATTTCATTAACTTACCAATTTTCTGAAAATATAGACATCCTAAATGGTTTGTAAACCAATTTGAGAAAAATATTCTCTAGAAATTTCTCTAGAAAATTTACAAATCATTTAGGAGTACTATATTCACCAATTTTCTAAAAATATTCATACTTAGGTATTCTTTCTTTCACTTGTAGGCACATTCAATGGTGGATAATAATCCAAAAGGGATTTTCTTTTTTTACAACCAATAACAATTAGGTAATGAGCAAAAGGTAGGAAACCCGCGTGGATAACTTCATTGTTAGCACAAAACAAGAACACATGTTCAAAGTATCTTCGCATTTCTTCTTCCAATAATTCTGGAGAATAGACATTGACATGCCCTAGTTTAGATATTTCAGAAACGTATGCTTGACTATTTAAATTAGGTGTCCCGACAATAGTAATACCATGTTCTGCTAGATTGTTGATAATTCCAGTCATAAAATTTTGAACATTTTCAGGTGAAATTTGTTCAATTACATCAAAATTAACCACAGCATCCCACGATTCAGCAGATAAAGTCAAAAAATCACTACATTCAAATGAGATATTTGATTGTGATGACCAGTTAGTTTGTCCTACGTTAATCACTTCTTGAGCAAAATCTACTCCTTTGACTTGTCCACATTCTTTAGCTAATATCCAAGTTCCTAATCCTTCTCCACAACCAACATCCAAAACTCGTTTGTTGGAGCCAACCATTTTAGCGGCGAATTTATAGTAAGATAAATAGTGCAAAATGTGTGCTGGTGATTTTTTCAACCCATGAGTAACCTGTTTTCCTAACAGGACTCGTTGATTACCCATTAATTCTTTTACTAGATGCCAACGCGATTGTTCATCAATTTCCATAAAACACTACCAAAATTATCAAAGAAGAATTGCCATAAAATTATGTATTTCAATGACAACGGAAAGTCTCTGTTAAGTCTCTGTTTTATTTTTTATAACAGCCCACACAAATTAGATAATGAGCCATAGCAGCAAATCCGGTATGGACTATTTCATCGTTAATACCAAAGATGAAAACATTATGAAAGTAGTGTCCCATAGTTGACTTCAATCGTTCTGCCGAAAACATATTCACATGTCCTACTTGACTTCCTGGTGAAGCGTAAGGTACTGAGGTGAGATTTGGTGTTCCCACAATCCCGATACCATCGGAGCCTAAATTTTTGATAATTGTATCAAAAAATAATGATTCATGGTCTGGTTGAATATGTTCTATCACATCTAAGCTGATAACGGTTTCAAAAGTACCATAACGATTGCCTAAAAAATTATCTTCAATAAAATTAATTTCTGGGTTTCCAAAAAGTTTTTTGGCAGAAACGATAGCTTCTTTATCCATATCAATACCCGTGTATTGCTTGGCAAATTCACCTAAAATAGGGGAACCAATACCTTCTGAACACCCAAGTTCTAGGATGATTCGTTGTTTGCATCCCATTTCGGCAGCAAACTTGTAACGAGCCAAAACAAATGCCAAGCGTTTTGGATCATTCCATAAATTGTATGACCATACTGATCCAAGTTCAATCAATTCATCCTTTAACAATGGCTTAACATTGTTTTTCAGAGGTTTTTTTTCATCTTGTGACATAAATGTTTTTCCTAAATCATCTTAATGGTACAACGTATGA